>CALYNN010000094.1 GCA_945221685.1 uncultured Clostridia bacterium
ATCATGCCTAGTCTCGTGGGCTCGGAGATGTGTATAAGAGACAGTTTCAATACTTACCGTTCCCTTAAAGTCGGTTCTTTCCTCGTGGTTTGTCAGGTAGCCCTTTGCCTCAAGCGAAACAATTTTACCGTTGCTCATCGAAATGCCTACCTTTATCAAATCACTGTAATATACGGCGCTTCCGGCTTTATATGCAAAATTTATTACACATATATTAGAGCTGGTCATATGATAGCTGGGCGTCATATTCTCGTAGCCCAAGGCGTTAAGATATTCTTTTGCCAGGTTAACCGCATTATCCTCGCTTACCGTAGATTTTGTAATTTTGCCCGAATAAAGAATATAGGCAACATATCCGCCCTGCTTGGTAATTCCAATTGTTCTTTGACCGTAGGTGAATATATAGCAGGGAATAGAACCGTTTTCTTCGGCGGAATAGGTTATTTCCTGACTTGATACGCCTATTGCCGCCGCCGCAATATCCTGCGCCTCTTGCTGAGTAAAGGTATCCTTTCCCTTAATCATAAGCGGCTCCTTGTTAAGCACCGCGTCGGCAAAGGGACCGTCGTAAAGCAGGGTAGGATAATCCTTAAAGGCTTCCTCCGACGATGTCATATTTGTTGAAAGCGTTTTCACCTCAATGTTGCTTGCCTTTAAATTATTACCGATTATCGAGGCACCGCTGTTGCATACCGACGCCATTGAGCTTACAGATTGATTAAGCTCCTGAGAATACTTTAAAAGCGTGCATAAATTCTTATGCTCCTCGTTGGTGATTTCCTTGCCTGAGGCAATTTTTTGAGCAAGGTATTCGGAATAGTCGCTTGCCTGACTGATAAATTTGTATGTGGAGCTCAAATTCATTTGTGAAACGGGAAGCCGCGACATTGAATCCTTTGCCTTGGTACATTCCGCATATAAATCCGAGCTGATTTCAAGCAGCATTTTATCCGAAGCGGAATAAACGCTTTTTGTCAGGTTTGTTTCTATTGAGTCAAGACTTTCCGAAAGCTCGTTAAGACTTTGCTGATATGTGGTTTCAAGCTGTGCTCGATAGGTCCTTGCTGTGTTCATATTTATTATTGCATATGAGCCTAACACCAAAAACGCCGCCAGCGTAAATGAAAAAATTCTTATATAAGATCGTTTTGTCATAAGTGTCACCCTCGATTATTTTTACTTGAATTTAAAAAAATATTCAAAAAAATATTTTATTGTTGAGCTATATGTGTTACAATAGATACAATTGTATTAAGATGGAGAAGTATGTTATGGCAAAGGCAGAAGGTAAAAAAAGAATAGTAGTAAAGGTAGGAACATCAACTCTTACCCATAAAACAGGTAAAACAAATATTGCCCGAATGGCAAAGCTTGCTTCGGTGCTTTCCGATTTAAAAAATGAGGGCCACGAAATAGTTCTTGTTTCAAGCGGCGCTATTGCAGTCGGCTCGGTTAAGCTTGGCTTTGCACGCCGACCCGAAACCACTCCGGAGCTTCAGGCTTCGGCGGCAATAGGTCAGTGCGAGCTGATGTTTTTGTATGATAAGCTGTTTTCCGAATACGGCATAACCGTAAGTCAGCTTCTTTTTACTGCCGATACTCTTGCAAATCCGATAGAAAAAAAACATTTGCTGGATACATTTAATCAGCTTCTTAATTATGATGCTTTACCTATAGTAAACGAAAACGACTCGGTTTATGTTGAGGAATTGCTAAACGGCGATAACGATTGCTTAAGCGCAAATGTTGCCAAGCTGATTGACGCCGATTTGCTTATAATGCTTACCGATACAGACGGATTATACAGTGATAATCCTAATACCAACCCCGATGCAGAGCTTATTTCAAGGGTTAGCGAAATTACGGATGAAATCTACGAAATAGCAGGTGATGCAGGAGAAAAGGGAACAGGCGGCTTTACAACAAAGGTAAAGGCGGCTGATATTGCCACAGGTGCAGGTATTCCCGTTATAGTTATGAACGGCGAAAAGCCTACTGCAATTTACAAGGCTCTGCAGGGCGACAGTGTGGGTACATACTTTTGCGCAAGGAGAAATAACTGATGTTAACTGAATTAGGAAAAAAAGCAAGGGCGGCGGCAGGTGCTTTAACTACTGCCACAACGGCTCAAAAAAATAATGCCCTTTGTGAAATCAGCAGAGCGCTTGTTGAAAACGCTTCATATATAATAGAAAAAAACAAAATTGACTTGGAAAAGGGAAAGACGGCAGGATTAAGTGAAGGCTTGTTGGACAGGCTTATGCTTGATGAAGACAGAATTAAGGCTATTGCCGAGAACTGCGTCAGCGTTTCGAGCCTTGACGATCCCTGCGGCAGAGTGCTTGAAACCGTTACAAGACCCAACGGCCTTGTTATAAAAAAGGTTTCCTGCCCTATAGGAGTTATCGGAATTATATACGAGGCAAGACCTAATGTTACTGCAGATGCCGCCTGCCTTTGCCTAAAAAGCGGAAATGCGGTAATTCTCCGCGGAGGTAAGGAAGCCATAAATTCAAATACGGCAATTGCCGAAATTATGCGCAGTGCCATAGAAAAAGCAGGACTTCCAAGGGATTCGGTACAGCTTGTTACGGATACAACCAGAGCATCTGCCACAGCATTGATGACTATGAACGGTTATCTTGACTGCTTAATTCCCCGCGGCGGAAAGGCACTTATAAAATCAGTAGTTGAAAATTCCACCGTTCCCGTAATTGAAACAGGCTCCGGAAACTGCCATATTTATATTGACGAAAGCGCAGATACGCAAATGGCGGCGGATATAGTTTTTAATGCCAAAACCCAGCGCATCAGCGTTTGCAACGCCTGCGAAAGCCTTGTTATTCACAGCAAGGCTCTTGAACGGGTGCTTCCTGCAATTAAAGAAAGACTTGATGAAAAGAATGTTGAAATTCGAGCAGACGAAAGAGCATCCGCAGTATGCCCCGATGTAAAGGTGGCAACGCCCGAGGATTTCGGCACGGAGTATCTTGATTACATAATCAGCGTTAAAACCGTTGACAGTCTTGACGAAGCCATTGAGCATATTAACAAATACTCAACAGGTCATTCCGAAGCAATAATAACAAACGACGAAAATAATGCGCAGATTTTTATGCAGAGAATTGATTCCTCGTCTGTGTATCACAATGCTTCAACAAGATTTACCGACGGCGGCGATTTCGGCTTGGAAGACGAAATAGGAATTTCCACCCAAACGCTTCACGCCCGTGGACCTATGGGACTTCGTGAGCTTACAACAACAAAGTATTTAATTTTCGGAAACGGACAGGTTAGATAATGGACGATAAGCAAAGAGCAAAGGAAAGAAAGAAAAGAAGAAGAGCACACAGAAGAAAAAAATTCTTCAAAAATCTTTTAATAATAATAGGAATAATAGCGGTTGCGTTTGCGGCTTTTGTAATAACGCTTAAGGTTTGCGACCCCGATTTTAAGCTTGAAAGCCTTATTCCGAAAAAGCAGATAAGTCAGGTTTCTTCTTTTATTAAAGAGGATATTTTAGGCAAAACCACCGAGGCCCCAACTCAAGCGCCTACAACAACAAAGCCAACCACAACAAAAAGAGAAAACTACGATTACAGCGAGTTTGATGATTTCGCCTTTGATACCTCGCTTCAGGGCAATCAGCTTGGCAACCTGCGCAACAAAACTCAGGGTGCCGTTACATACAACTCGTCCTACATCTATTATAGCATTGCAGGTGCCGGTATATACCGTTTTGAGCCAAACAGCGAAACAAACAGTAAGGTTGAGGTTAAAAGCTATAATTTTAAATGCCTGAATATTTTGGGTGACTATGTTTATTATGTTGATAAAGACAGTAATAAGCTCAAAAGAGCAGATGTTTCGGGAAGCGGCTCAATCAATATTTGCGATAATATCGACTTTGCGTATCTTTATAACGATAAGGTGTATTTTGTGGGTACCGATAACAGCGTGGGTTATATTAATCTTAACGGCTTTGAAAAAAATGTTATCTATACTGCTCCTGCCGATAAAAAGGTAAGCCTTGTGGGAATTTCTCTTACAAGAGTATTTTTCACCCTGTAAGACAGCGTTGCTGATTATATCGAATATATAACCGTTGATGTGCAAAATAAGGGTAAGCGTTATTTTAGAAACGACACAAAAAATGATGAAATCGTAAATATGCAGCTGGAGTGCGGATTTTTCTACTATTACCAAAAGCAGACCGACGGAAGCTATAATCTTATAAGGCAAAAGTTCGGCTCCGAAAAAACAGTAACGCTTGTTGAAAAATGCACCCTTACCGATTATCCGGTAGTTTATGCAAACAGGCTTTATTATACGGATTTGAAAAACTCAACCGTATATGCAAAGGAGCTTAATATGAATTCCATGCAAACAAAAAATATGCTTCATACCTCTAATGCCGACAGTAGCTCAACGGTGGGCATCGGCTACGGCTATCAGTATGTTTTTCTGTTTGGCAGTCCAACGGCAAATTCAGCCGTTCAATATCGCGGAAGCTGTATTTATACCTCGGCTTCAACGGATAATATTATCAAGTTCAGCAAGGGCAAATGGAGTTATTAGTTAAAGGAGTTTTATTGAATTGGATAAGTATAAAAAGCTTTTTTCAAACACAATAATATTTGCTATCGGCACCTTTTCCTCAAAGATTTTGTCATTTTTGCTGATGCCGTATGTTACGCGTATGATGGGAACAGGAGACTACGGCTCCGCCGATTTGGTTCAGCAAACGGTTAATGTGCTTATACCTATAGTAACTTTGCAGGTTAACAGCGCCGCCCTGCGATTTGCACTTGATAAGGCGGCAGATAAAAGAGATGTATTTACCGTAGGTGTTCGTACAACCCTGCTTGGCATTTGTGCCTTTCTGTTTTTGGCATATCCCTTGAGCCTTGTGCAGATAAACGACTTTAGGCTGGGCGACTACATTCTCCTTATTATTGCATTCGTTTTTGTATCAAGCTTTAGGCAGCTTTGTCAGCAGTTTGTCCGCGGAAGCGGTCATGTTAAGCTTTTTGCAATAGACGGAATTATTGCAACGGCAACAACTCTTTTGTTTACAATACTGTTTCTCGGCCCGTTTGATTGGGGCGTTACCGGCTACATTGTTGCAATTATTGCATCAGACGCCTGCTCGGTAATTTTCTTTACCGTTACGGCAAAGCTTTACCGCTATGTTAAGCCGAGAGGACTTACAAAGGGCGTAGCAGGTCAAATGCTTAAGTATTGCGTTCCCCTTATTCCAACGGTTATTCTTTGGTGGATTATAAATGTTTCCGACAGATATATGGTTACCTATTTCTGCGGCTCCTCGGCAAACGGACTCTATACAGCGGCATCAAAAATTCCCAATTTTGTAATTCTGTTTTCACAGATATTTATTGACGCTTGGCAGCTTTCCGCGGTTGAAGAGCACGAAACAAAGCAGGAAAGAGCAAAATTCTTTACAAATGTTTTCAGGGTTTACAGCGGCGGTGTATTTGCAGTAGCTTCGGCGCTTATTGTGTTCTGCCAGCTTATTACGAAAATTCTTGTTTCACCCGATTTTTACGATTCGTGGCAGTATGTTCCGATATTGATTATTGCAACAACCTACTCATGCATTGTCAATTTCCTTGCCTCCGTGTATATGGCGGAAAAGAAATCGCTTAATGCTTTGCTGACTGCCTCCTCAGGTGCTATAGCCAATATTGTGCTTAATTTACTGTTTATCCCTGCAATCGGGGCAAACGGCGCGGCGATTGCAACGGTTTGCTCCTTCCTTGTAGTGTTTGCAACAAGGGGTGCCAACACAAGAAAGTATATTAAGATTGATTTCAAGCTGCCGTTAATGATTTCAGAAACCCTAATTCTTATAGCCCAGAGTGCGCTGATGCTGTTCTTGAAGCAGGGCGTTTTGCTGTATGTGATAGAGGCGGCTATGCTGATTATTATGCTTCTATTAAACCGCAAGCCTATCACCGAGCTTGTTCAGCTTGTGTTGGGTAGATTTTTGAAGGGCAGAAAAAAAGATTAGTGTTGCCCTGTATTTTCAACTTGCTATTGCAAATTGCCATATTTTAGTATATAATGAACAAAGGTCAATTGATTTATTACGATAATTTATAATATTTTTGGAGGATTTGTATGAAAAAAATGACTGTTGCTCAGGCAAAGAAAGCTATAAGCGATAAGCTGAGCCATTTTTTCGGTGTAGATCCGAAATCGGCTACCGACGAGCAGTACTATAAAGCAGTTTCAATGATATTAAGGGATATTCTTTCGGAAATGAACAGCGAATTCCGCCATACCGCCAAGGGACAGGATTCAAAG
>CALYNN010000095.1 GCA_945221685.1 uncultured Clostridia bacterium
CTCGCGTATGATCGTCGGCAGCGTCAGATGTGTATAAGAGACAGGAATTAAACCGTTCTTAATAAGAACATTTGACTTTTCAAACACATTACCCTTATATGTCAGTGCATTTTTTATAAGCAAAGTCATAAAATTCATTCCTCTCCGAGAGTGCGCAATGCACCCCCTGCTTTTCTGATTAATTATAATATATTTTGCAGTAATAAGTCAACATAAAAATATATATATTTTCTATTTACAAATACGATAATATATATTATAATAAATTCGATTTTTTCGATAATTCACTAAAATCAGAAAATAAGCAGAAGCCGGAGAATATTTCCTGCTTCTGCTTTTGTGTTATATAAGATTATCTTTTACATAATCAAGCAATGCTTCCCTTGAATTTTCAAGCTCATCGCCGATTACCCTTTCAAGCAATGCGTTTAACGCATCACCTACTGCTTTACCGGTTAATCCTAATTCAATTAAATCCCTGCCGTTTACTGCTAATTCCTTAACGGTAAAGGCTTCATTTTGAGAAATGATTTCGTCCAAGGAAGATAAAATAATATCAAGATTTTTAAGCTCGGCGGCAGTTTTTTGGGGATTTTGAGCAAGCTTATCTGCGCGCTTTACTGCAATAAGACCTCTGAAATATTCTTCATTTAGCTTACCCAGCCATTTTTTAATATTCTTTTTATCGGTACCTACGGTTATGTCGTGTATGGGAATAATTGCCATAGCATAATTATAAATATCGTTTGACACCTTAAGCCGTTTAAGTATTACCGAGGAAGCTTCGGCGCTTACTGCCTGATGACCTTTAAAATGATTTATTCCTTTTTCGTCGGTGGTTTTCGTTGCAGGCTTGCCGATGTCGTGTAGCAGCATGGTCAAGCGAAGCTTTAAATCCTTAGGGCAGGCTTCAACCGATCTGCAGGTATGAGTCCACACATCGTAAATATGCCAAGGGTTTATCTGTTGACAGTCGAACGAGGGCTTAAGCTCGGGAATTACCACTGCAAGCACCTCTTTATACTCGCTTAAAATTTTAAAAACGCCGTCTCCCAACAAAAGCTTTGAAAGCTCCGAAAAAATTCTTTCCGCCGACACCGACCTTAAAAGGTCTTTATTGCGGAAAATTGCGGCACTTGTACCCTCCTCAATTTTAAAGGAAAGCTGAGAGGCAAAGCGCAGTGCCCGCATAATTCGCAGAGCGTCCTCTTTAAATCTTGTATCGGCGTCACCGACTGCTCGGATAATTTTGTTTTCCAAATCCTTTTTTCCGCCGAATAAATCAACTACGCCGTTTTTTTCATTATACGCCATTGCATTTATCGTAAAATCGCGGCGTGACAAATCCTCTTTTATATCCTTTACGAAGCGTACATTTTCGGGGTGGCGGTTGTCTTTATAGTCGCCATCTGTTCTAAAGGTAGTAATTTCAAAGCACTCGCCCTGTAAAACGGCAGTTATCGTTCCGTGCTTTAATCCGGTTTCGTAAAAGGAAACATTATGCTTTTTTAATATTTCTTCTGTTTCAAAAGGAGTGGCGGAGACTGCAATATCCACATCACTGCAGGCTCTTTTCATTAAACTGTCACGAACACAGCCGCCCACGGCATAGGCTTCAAAGCCTGCTTTTTCAACAATATCAATAAGAAAAAGTGCCTTATCCGAAATATTCAAATTACCGCCTCCTTAATTTCTTTTTTGTATATTAACACACTTTTTGAAATAATACAAATATGAGATATTTTTTTATTTACTCCTATGTTGCTTTGCTTGGCGGCTTCGGCTACTGCACAATAGAAATGCTTTGGCGCGGAAGAACGCATTACTCAATGTTTTTTGCAGGAGCAATAGTTTTGGCAAGCTTCTATTACATTGCAAGCTGCACAAGGCTTTCTTTTTTTACAAGGTGCATTGCAGGTGCGTTGATAATTACGGGAATAGAGCTTATACTGGGAATATGGTTTAATATTATTTTAAAGGAAAATGTGTGGGATTATTCAAATATGCCGCTGAATTTTATGGGACAGATATGCCTGCCCTTTTCTGCCCTTTGGTTTATTGCATCGGGAGCAGTATTTAAGGCCTTTGACTATTTGAAATTATCTTTATATGCAAAATAATGCGACAGTCTCGGTTTCACTAAATCAGACTGCCGCAAAATACTGTATTAGAAAAGCTTTAACGCCTTTTGAATCCTTATCTTAAGATTTTTGAAAAATGCTTTTATACTGCCCTTTTCCTCTTTTTCCTCAAACTCAATATCATTTGAATTGATTTCGCTTAGATTTCCGCTATCATCAAGAGAGAGTATTTTATAGGAAATATGCGCCGCTTCATCCTCATAAAGATATCCGAAATTACCGTCAGCCAGCTCGGTCAGACAGGAGTAGGCAAAAAAGCCGTCGGTTGAATGATAGGTAGAAATCCAAGTAATTGAATTATCCTCCTCAACTGTGCCAACCTTTATTACACCGTCTGCCCTTTCCTTTGTGTTGGAAACAAATGAGCCGAGAACAACACTTTTGCCTTCTATCTTTTTTGAAGTATTTATAAATGAAAGCATACAGTTACCATTTGCAGGAAGCTCCTCAATACAACGGGCCTTGCTCCAGCTAACGCCTCCGTCGGTGCTGTCGCAGCTTACAACAAAGCTACCCTTGTTTCTGCAAAACATTCTTAAGGTTCCATTATTAAGCCCAACAATTTGGCTTTCGCTTGTTTTTCCTGCGGCAAAGGAATGCTCAACGGTTTCGCCCCTGCTCCAGCTTTCTCCGTTATCGTCGGTGTAAATTGTTACAACATTTTCTTTGCCTGTTTTGCTGTGGTCATAAACGCAGAAAATAATTCTTTCTTTTCCGTTATATTCGGTTACGAACATTCTTCCGGGGCATATACCCAAAAAGCCGTCTTCTTCTGTTTTTATTTGGGGATTGAGAATTACAGGCTCGCTCCAGCTTTTGCCGTTATCATCACTGTAACGAAGCCAAACATAAGTTGTGCAAAGCAGGGTAAAATCTGCTTCCTTGTAAAACACATTTTGCTGAATATTTTTGTCGCTTCCCACCTGCTTCATAAAAGCAGGCTCACCGTTTGAGTAAAGGTTAAACTCACTGTCAATCATATAGTCGGTTTCGCTGCCGTCTGCAAGCTTAAGCACCTTTGCATAGCCGTTAACAAAATCACCGGCATAGTAGTCGAATTTTTCTTCGCCTTTTTTACAAAGGGCAGGATACTGCTTACCGTTAACCTCAACATATCCGCTTCCCTTTGCGGAATTAAGCACTCCGCCCTCCGAGGGATAAGCGTCTGTAACAATAAAAATTCTGCCTGTTTGCTTTGACTGACCGATTGCAGAGTCAATGAATGAAGCGCTTTCCGCCGCAGTTTCACTATCTGCATAATCGTCGAAATAATTAATTTTGTTGTACTCCCATTGAGAATATCCGTCTTTGGAAATTGCAACAAGAGTATCAAGATTATTCGGAGAATCGGAGCCGTGGTCATATCTCATATCTGCCGCAGCAAGCACGCTTCCGTCATTTAAAGTAAGAATTGCCGGAATTCTGTATAGCTGTGAGCCTTGGGTACCCTTATCAAAGGGCTGATAGTAGCTTTGCCCCGCAGACGCCGAAAACGGAATTGAAGCCGTCAGCAAAAGAGCAATGATAAACGATAAATATTTTTTCATAAGCCTTCTCCTTACTTGTTATCTTAAGCATATATTAACATAAAGGGAATATTAAAGCAACCATATAATTCTAAAATGAAAGCGCACCGAAAAAACGGTGCGCATAAATTATTTGAATATAAGCTTAACAGGATTTTTTTTATTATATTTTTCAAGCTCCTGCTTAAGCTGATTAAGCTCATCGGCATTGAGGGGCTCTCGCTCCTCCGGATAATCCCATCGCTCAAAGGGATTTTCTCTTGTGCAGAGCATATTTCCGCCATCAAGTACCCAAGGAAATACGAGTATTTTGCGTTTATTCTTTACATAGTACAAAACACCCGTTGTGCCCTTGGAAACATTTTTAAAGTAAATGAGTCCCTTTGCTTCCTTCATAATAATTCTTATTTGATGCTCGGGAGGCAGATTTCTAAAGGAGCGCCTGTTAATCAAAGGAAATACTATTACTCCGAGAACAATTAAAACAGCGCCGATTATTAAAAAAATTTGAAGCTTGGTCATTTTATACTCCTATTGTAATAATCTCAAAGGGCTTGTAGCTTATTTCGTCTGTTTCGCCCTGAATTTCCTCTAGCATATTAAGTAGCTTAACTTTTCTGCCAAGCTTAATTATACCTCTGCCGCCGTTTAGCTCGGAAAGTCTTAAAACGGTCATGGTGCCGTCCTCCGACCTTTTCATTGCCTGCATATAAAGCGGCTCAAAGCTTTCGCCGTCGTACTGAACATCAGCCTTAACAAGCGGAGCATTGTACTGAAACGCAATGTTGTTTATACCTGCAGAAACTGCATCCCTGCTATGAGGCATAATCATATAGCAGAAATTGTGTCTGCCCATATCCGAGGTAACATCCGGACGGATTGTTGCTCTTAAAAGCGACAGAGACATAGTATTATTTTCAAAGCCTATGCCGTATTTTCCGTCGTTAATCAAGGCTACGCCGCCGTCGGTTTCGGCAAGGTCTGCCCACTTGTGATGACAGGTTTCAAATCTTGCCTGCTGCCAGGATGTATTTCTGTGGGTATCTCTTTCAATAAAGCCTGCCGAGGTATCGCAAAGCGCCTTACGGCTCAACACATTGCAGGAGAATTCAGCCTTTGCAAGCTTATGCTTTTCGTGCCAATCTACAATATTTTCGACCTCAATACCGCGGCTTCTTCTAAACAGACGAACAATCATAATCCACTGTGACTTTTCAGTTGCAAGAACTGCTTTAAACACAGCGCATTCGCCGTCATACTCCGACAGAGCTAAAGGCTCCTTCACCGCAATATCAATCTGCTTATCCTTATAGTTAGGCAGAATATCCCAAGCGTCGTAATTTCCCGGGCAATCGGTATAAATTTTAAGCTTATTAAAATCGCCCTTTACCCATTCTCTTGAAAGCTCCTTATCATAAAGAGAAGCAATTGAGCCGTCTTTATTAAACATAACTGAATAATAAGGTGTTTCTGCCGACAGTCCATCTTTTTCGGAAACGGTAAACCATTCGCCGCTGTACCTTGTACTGCGCAAATTCGCAGATGAAAGAGCAGGAATATTAGGAATAATCCAATTACCCCTTTCGCCGTATCTTACCGAGGTGCCTTTTTTATTAGGAACAAAGGTTAAAGCGTCTCGCTTAAAGTTGAGTGTATTGAAATACCTTGAGCCTTTGCCGATAATTTTATCAAGCCGTTTGTCAATTTCGGCATAGTCTGCCATAGTGTCCTCATAAACAGGATGAATATGAGAGCCGGGAAGAATATCGTGAAACTGATTAATAAGAAGCTTTTTATAAATATCGGTAATCTCGGCGGTATTATCTTCACCGCGAAGAACAGAAAGCATTTCGGCAGTACGAAGCTTATACTCAAGGCGTCTGTTGGCGCGCTTAAGCTCGGACTTTGTTGTAAAGGTGCCTCTGTGCATTTCAAGATAAAGCTCGCCGTCCCACACCTGCAGGTTATCGTTGCCTGCAAGATTTTTTTCCAAAAATTCCGTGCCGCCCATATGCTGACATTTAGGCATAACGGAAAGCTTATCAAAGCGGTGCATAAGTTCAATCATTTCTTCGGTACAGCCCGAGCCGCCGTCGCCGTAGCCAAACATATTCATAGTCTGACCGCCGGTATCCTTATCAATATAAGCCTCCCAATTCTCCTGAATTTGCGAGGGCATATTCCAGGTAATAAAATGCGTAGGAGGAACACAGGCAAGTACCTCGGAGGAGTCTATGCCGCGCCAAATAAAATTATTATGGGGGAACCTGTTTGTATCATTCCAGGTGGACATTTTATTTGAAACAAAATAATCCACTCCGCTTTTCTTAAGTATTTGGGGTAAAATCCAGCTATTGCCGAAAACATCGGGAAGCCAAGCGTTATTTACCGTTTTACCGAACATTCTTTTATATGTAAGCTGACCGTAAAGGCACTGCCGCACAAGCGATTCGGCACAGGGCACATTACAATCAGGCTCAACATACATTGCGCCCACCGGCTCAAACTGACCGCTTGAAACCTTCT
>CALYNN010000096.1 GCA_945221685.1 uncultured Clostridia bacterium
TACACGCGTAAGATCGTCGGCAGCGTCAGATGTGTATAAGAGACAGCTTCTCTATTTAATTCTTTTTTCTTTTGATTATTATCCATCTAACCCCATCCATTCACCATAAAACATTATCGGCGTTTGCACATTTACTGTCCTTCAAAGCTGCTCTCAATTCAACATAGCACCCACATTTAAGGCACATACCCGAAATCAGCATATCACATTTTCTGCAAGCTGATAGGCGGTTATTATAAACGCTTTCACTAACCTTAAGACTGTCATCAATGGTAGCAATATATTCCATAAGCTGATTATAGGAATTATTCTCGCCTGCCTCCTGAAGCAGACATTTTTTACATTGCACTTTCATTATCCTTCAATAATAAACTTAACAATGCTGCAGGGCGGTATATTTGCGGTAAAGCCGTCGGAAAGCTTTCTGAAATCGGTAAACTCCGTTGTTGCAACTTTATCGGCGTTTTCAAAATCATTCTTTGCGTGAATATCCCCTGAAAGAATTTCGGCTTTAATTGATTTAACCTTTGTATCTGCAATCTGGCATTTAATCCTTTCGCCCTTATTTGCCGATACATTTGTTATAGTTGAATAAATAACACCGTTATCATCAACGGAAGCGGATTCAATAAGCTTCGGACAGCTTCTTTTTGCTTCAGGCGAATCAATGTCGGTTGTGGTTATGTATGATCCTAAAAGAGTATTTTCCTGATGGTCTTTAAACATCTTGAAAACATAATATGTAGGGGTCAGCACCATCTTATCTGCATCGGTAAGAATTACAGACTGAAGCACATTAACCGTCTGTGCAATATTAGCCATCATAATCCTATCTGCATGCTTATTGAAAATATTGAGAGTTAAAGCGGCAACAACTGCATCGCGCATGGTGTTTTGCTGATAAAGAAATCCCGGATTTGTTCCTGGCTCAACATCGTACCAAGTGCCCCACTCATCAATAACAAGCTTAACCCAACGCTGAGGGTTAACGCTATCCATAACGGCAAGGTGGTTTGTTATAAGCTCCTCCATTTTATAAGCCTTGCAAACAGTTTTGTAATATTCCTTAACATCAAAATCAGTTGATGAGCCTTTGTGCTCCCAGCTATCGCCGGGTACAGTATAATAATGCAGAGAAATTCCCTGAGCCTTGTTCTTAACCTTATCCATAACCTGTCGGGTCCAGTGGTAATCATCACCGTTTGGACCGCAGGCTATTCTTGAAATTTTATTTTCGCTGTTATAATCGCGAACATAAGTATTATATCTTTTATATAGACAACCGTAGTATTCAGGGTCCATATTACCGCCGCAACCCCAAGATTCGTTTCCAACACCGAAATATTTAACCTTCCACGGCTTGTCACTGCCGTTCCTTCTTCGTAATTCAGCCATAGGTGAAACGCCGTCAAAGGTCATATATTCAATCCATTCATTCATTTCCTGAACTGTTCCTGAGCCAACATTACCGTTTATGTAAGCGTCACAGCCGATTTGACTGCAAAGCTCGAAAAACTCGTGAGTACCGAATGAGTTATCTTCAACCACTCCGCCCCAATGAGTGTTTACCATTTTCTTTCTGTTTTCAACAGGACCGACACCATCCTTCCAGTGGTATTCATCGGCGAAGCATCCGCCCGGCCAACGAATCACAGGCAATCCCATATCCTTAAGTGCGTTAACTACATCGCATCTCATTCCGTTAATATTTGAAATTTTTGATTCCTTACCAACGAAAATACCATTATAAATACATCTTCCCAGATGCTCGGAAAAATGTCCGTATATATCCTTGTTTATTTTACTGATTTTTTGATTTGGATTGATAAGATATTTTTCCATAAGATAACCTCGTTAAACGAATTTAATTACAAAGAAACATTATCATAACAGCTTTTAATTGTCAATAAACTATTGACAATTAAATCATAAAATGTTAGTATATTCCTATAATTTTAATAGGAATTATGGAGCGATAATGAGATTAGAAAAAACAGCTAAAGCAGTAGAGTCAACAGGCGCAGACGCAGTAATTTTATTTAACGAAAGCAATATGCACTATGTATGCGGATTTTCACCAAGCGAGGGTGTAGTGCTGATAACCCGCGACGGCATTGGTTATCACATTGTTGACTCTCGCTATACAGAAGTTGCAAAAAAGCACGCAGATGAAACGGGACTTAATGTTATAGAAATTTCGAATACATTTATTGATGAGATCAAGAAGCTTGCAGAAAAGCATTCAATAAAGTCATTACTTTATGAGAATGAAACTATTTCATTAGCAAAATTCAGGCAATACACCGAAAAGCTTGACGGAGTAGAATTTGTTGAGCTTAAAGATAAATTGGCAAAGCTCAGAAATATAAAAGACATTGATGAAATTAATTTTATTAAAGATGCAAATAATATTGCCGAAAAATCCTTTACAGAGCTGCTTAATGAGGTTAAGGTAGGAAAAACCGAAAAGGAGCTGGCGGCGCTTTTCGATTATCTTATGGCAAAAAACGGCTCCGACGGCCTAAGCTTTGACACAATTTTGCTTACAGGAGCACACACCTCTATGCCCCACGGAGTTCCCGACGGAAGAAAAATCAGCAGTGGTGACTTTGTACTTTTTGATTTCGGAGCAACATATAAAGGCTACCATTCCGATATGACGAGAACAGTTGCAGTTGGCTATGCAACAGACGAAATGTATGAGGATTACAATCTTGTTCTTAATGCTCAAAAAGCGGGAATTAAAGCACTTGAAGCAGGAGCAAAATGCGCAGATGTATACAAAGCAGCCTACGATGTTTTGGAGGAAAAGGACAAGGCAAAATATTTCAGGCACAGCCTTGGACACGGTGTTGGACTTGACATTCATGAGGGCTATAACGCGTCTCCGAAAAGCAAGGATATTTTTGAGGTAGGAAATGTAACCTCTATTGAACCGGGTATTTATATTCCAGATAAATACGGAATAAGAATTGAAGATTTACTTTATATTTCACCCCGAGGCAGAGAAAACCTTTCTAAAATAACAAAGGAACTGATTATACTTTAGCAAAGCAGAAATTTACAGTTACAAAGGCTTGCAGTATTAGAATTAACTGCAAGCCTTTTCTAAATATTTATTATATTATTTTTTGACCGCTTTTTTAAATGCCGCTTCAACATCTGTTAAATACCGATATTCGTACCACGGTGCTTTGTCTGCAATAAGTTCTTTGATTTGAGGACAAATATCCTTGCTGATAACATATTTAGTAATCAAAAAGTCCTCTCGAATATTTTTTGTAAAATAGCCACCGTTAAACAACTGAAAATCAGTGAGTAAAAGAAACACGCCCTGCTGAAATTTCATACGAGTATTTGTTGGAACATCAATAAGCTTTGCCGACGGCGTTGGCCTTGTGTTAATTATTTCCATATGTCGCCTAAATTCGTTTGTCATAGAAAGCTGCTGCTTATTTGCAATGATTTCTTTGACTGCGGATTTAACATTAATTTCATCGAAGCAGGAAACATACACACTTAAATCTCTTATCCATTCATTAGCAACGGTAAGATTATCCGTATAATCCTCAGGTCCCTTAAGCTGAAGCACAAATAAAACAATATCATCCTGAAATTCACTTCTGTCCTTAAGCGCAAAGGATAGAGAAGGATAAATGCTTTTTGAAAAATCAATAAGAGGTGAAAAATCGTAATAGTGCTGGGCAAAGGCGCAAATTTCGTAAAGATTATTTTCATCGACCGTTCCCATGGTATTGGCATAAACGGTAGTAAAGCTACCGAGACTATTGTAATATTCGAGAAGAAACTTGCTGTCGATATGAATTATTCCCAAATCATTATCTCTAAAAAGCTCGTCAATATGCCTGAGCATTGTGGGTAAAAGCTTTCTTTCCTCTGAATTTATCCGTTCGCCTCTGTAAAAAAGCTGCTTTCCCGAAATGAAATCATCAAGAAGAAATTTCTTAAATTCTTCAAAAGTATCAATTTTCTTGGTAACAGCACTGAAATCAAAATCAAGCTCTTTCGATACTATAGTGTTAAATTCGTTTAATCTGTTTTTTAAGTATTCTCTTGCCGAAAACATAATTACACCGCTAACAAAAACAATTAATCAAGAGAGACTGCTAACTGATACGCAGATTCGGTAGCATTTGCTATTCTGCCGATTTTATCACTGTCACCGATATTATAGACCTTAAATTTTCCGTCAGCCTCAAGCTGATTGAACAAGGCTGTTTCGGGTCTGACACCAAGAGACAAAACCACAAAATCGCAATTTAAGGTTTTCTTTTCGCCGGTTATAACATTCTCTGTGGAAATACTGCCGTCATTAATTTCAAGCAGCTTATGACTTGTATAGAACTCAGTGCCCGCATTTTTCAAAACAGGCATTGCATCATCAATATGCTGGAACCAGGCACCGGGAGCAATTTCGTCTGCCATTTCAACTATTATTACCTTGTTGCCCTGAGAAACAAGAAGCTCACTTGTTTCAAGGCCAGTCATTCCCGATCCGATAACGGCAACCCTTTTATTTTCAAGTTTAACAGAGCCGTTAAGAATCTCGGTAACGGTGGATACATTATCACCGTTAAAAGCCTTGGGATGAACTGCAACTCCGCCTGTTGCATTAATAACAAAATCAGGATTAAAGGCACTGATATTTTCCATATCGGCAGTGGTATTAAACAATACCTTAACTCCGTTTTTCAACGCGTTTTCATAGAGGTCGGCGCAAACCCAACCCATTTTATTTTTGTGAGGCGGCTTGTCAGCAAGATTAAGCTGACCGCCAACCTTATCCTCTTTTTCAAAAACAGTAACATCAAAGCCTCTTTGAGCAAGCAGATTAGCCGCAGTAAGTCCTGCCGCACCTGCGCCAACAACAACGACCTTTCTTCCGTTACCGTTTTTGCGCAGACTAACGCTTTCTCTGCCGACAAAGGGATTAACAGAGCAATGGCCGTGACTGTATGTATAAGCATTTTTCATCATACTTTCAAAGCAGTATAAGCAGCATACGCATCTGTTTATTAGCTTTTCATTTCCGCTTTGTACCTTTTCTGCCCAATGAGGATCGGCAATAAGCGGTCTTCCAAGGGAAATGAAATCCTGTATGCCGTCCTCAAGCTGCTTTTCAGCCTGCTGAGGTGAACGGATAAGGTTAGCCGCAATTACAGGAATGTCAACAACCTTTTTTACCTCCTGCGCCAAATTCTTTCTCCATCCGCACTCGAAGGTGGTTGGCTCAAGCCAATAGTTGAAGGTGTCGTAAGCGGCAGAGGAAACATCAATAGCATCAATTCCTTTGTCACTGAGAATTTTTGCCATTTTAAGTCCCTCATCAAGACCGTAGCCCTTTCCCTTTTGACCTATTCTGTCATACATTTCATCAACAGTAAGGCGCACAACAATGGGAAAATCACTGCCGCAGTTTTTTCTTATACCGTCAATTATTTCGCAAAGAAAACGCATTCTGTTTTCAAGAGAGCCGCCGTATTCATCAGTTCGCTTATTTGTATTAGGTGACAAAAACTGCTGAATAAGATAGCCGTGAGATGCGTGAAGTTCAACGCCGTCACAGCCTGCTTTTTTTACTCTAACTGCCGCTTCAACAAACTGACAAATAAGTCGCTTAACGCCCTTATGGCTTAAGCCTTTATTTGCACAGCCGCTCATTTTGCTGATTTCACATTTACTTGGAGCAACAACTCTTGGAACTATACCCTTTTCCTGAAGCTTTTTTCCCGGAGGGATAACAGCCTGAGTAAGAATTTTTGTATAGAGATTTCCCATAAGCTTATCACCGACAACGCAAATAGGAACTGTTCCTATCATAAGGCCGAGATTTTGTCTGCCGGGATGATGAAGCTCTACCATAATCTTGCAGCCGTGCTTGTGAATTCTGTCTGCCATCTTTTTAAGTGAAGGAATTTGATAATCGTGACTCATACCAAGCTGGCCGAATGAGGAAGCGCCGGTAACATCGTTTACTCTTGTAATTTCCGTAAAAATAAGTCCTACTCCGCCCTTGGCGCGTTCTTCGTAATAATCCATCATTGTGTCTGTTGCACAACCGTTATACTGACCGAAGCCCATACACATAGGAGCCATTACAACTCTGTTTTTAATTTCTACATTACCTATTTTCATAGGTGAAAAAAGC
>CALYNN010000097.1 GCA_945221685.1 uncultured Clostridia bacterium
CAACATTAGCACCGCTATATCCTACAACTGAATATACTACCGAAGAAATGATAGTAGCAATACCTGCGGAAAGCTTTGTAATAAAGCTCTGACCTGAGAAGAATACGCCGTCGGTACGAACGCCGTTTGTATATTCCTCATAGTCAACGCAGTCGGCAATCATAACTGACTGAAGAACATTGATACCGCCGAAGGAAGCACTTGCAAGCAGCATACAAATGCCAATCATAATTGACCAGAAAGTAGTTGTTAAATCACCGCCCGATAACTTGTAGAATACAAATATAAGGGCAAAAGGAACTGCGCCTGCGATTGAGTAGAAATTATAAAGGGATTTCTTTTCAAATTTGCGGGTCAAAACAGGAGTGATGCCCATTGCAACAAACTGGCCCACAAAAAGTCCTACTGCAACACTGCCAAGACCGATTAAGATTTTGAAATTTATTCCGGTAATGGCTCCATCGGCGTCGGTTACAAGAATATTCATAATATTACCGTTTGCATAGTAGTAGGTAACAAGAGTCATTGCTACAATCATAAGAAGCTGAATGGGGCTTCTTAAAATACCGGAAATAAGAATTTGTCTGAATGGCTTATTATCAAACATAATTTTGAAATTTTCTTTAAAGCCGTAGTGTCTTTCGGATTTTTCAACCTTTTCTCTTGTGAATATACCTGCAAATTCAAACAAAACAGAAGCAATTACAGTGAAAATTACAGCGGTTACGATAAATGCCTTTTGCATATCGCCGTCAAATGCGCCTGCAAGTGCCTGTGCAACCTGAACAACAAGAACGCCGATACCGCCCACGCCTGCTACAATACGGGCAAGGCCGAGAAGCTTAGCTCTGTCGTTTTCACTCTCTGTCATTAGCGAGGTAATTCCCCAAAGCGGAATATCGCAAACAGTAAAGCACATTCCCCAAGCTATATAGGAAACTGCCGCCCAAGCAACAATAAGCACCTTTTGAGTTGCTGTTGAAGCCTCGGCATAATTTCCGTTAATAAAGGCAAGAATTGTTACAACGCCGATAATTGCGGGGAAAATAATAAGATACGGTCTGCATTTACCCCATTTTGTTCTCGTCTTATCAACGATAGTACCCATCATTGGGTCGTTGATAGCGTCCCACACTCTGGCAATAGTAAAAATCCATCCCAATGCCATAGCAGGAAGACAAATTACATTTTGAAAATAAAAATAAAGTCCGGTAGCAACAATATTATAAATAAGGTTTTGACCGAACATACCCACAAGGTAGCCACCAAGCTCCTTACGAGTATAGGTGCGAACTCCTTTTTCGCCCATTAAATCCTCTCCTTACATAAGTGCCAAAGCACCTTTTAATATATGATAATAATATAATAACAATTTTTATATAAAAACACAAGTGCTAAAAGAAAACAATTTGTTAAACTATAATAAAAAACAGAGGTAATGCAAAAGCAAAACCTCTGATAAGCATTAAAGCTATTTTATTTATCCTCGCCCATTAACTGCTTCCAATGGATTTTACAGTATTCCTTGCCGTCTATTGCAGGGTACTTTTCATCATCAACCCTTGCGGCGTTGAAGCACTTGTACTCGCCTTCATAGGCGCAAACCTGTTCGCCGCCCTCGGAAAGCGACGGAATAAAGGCATAAAGAAAAATTCCGACAACTGCAAGAATAATTACGGCAGGAGCCGCCTTACCCTTTGTTTTTTCGGTAATCCTTTTGAAAAGCCTTGCGGCATCAAACTTGTCATCGGCATTGTTTTTTGTAAACAGGAGCATTACAAGCTTCATAAGAAAATATCCGCAAATACCTGCAACAAGACCCACAAATATGCCACCCAAAACATCGGAGGCGTAATGAACCATAAGATAAATACGGCTGCCGGCTGTGCACAGGGCAATTACAGGGAATATGTAGGCAATTTTCTTTTTATCGCTTTTAAAGCAAAGGAACATAGCGGTAGCAAGCTCCACAGCCCCTGTTGTATGACCTGAGGGGAACGAATAATCGCTTTCGGAAAGAGAGCCTGCAAACTGATACCAGCCGAGAAAATCGGCGTTATCCTGCAGGGTATTATACGGACGAACGCGAAGGAACAAAGGCTTTGCCACAACATTAGTTACAAGAGTTCCCACCAACACGGCAAAAATTATAGTAAAGCCGTATTTTCTTGATTTTTTAAAGAAGCAAAGCACTATTCCGAAAATTACAACAGGAATCATAAATGCTTCGTCACCGAAGGTTGTAAAAAACTTTGCAACATAATTCAAAAGCTCGTTTTGAATTGAACCAAAGAAGTGAAACACCCATAAATCAAAATTATAAAAAATTTTGTCTATGCTTTCACCGAGAGTTAACATAACAGGAAACATATTTTTTCTCCTTCTTAATATAGATTTAACATAAATATTTTACCAAATACATTAATAAAATTCAACATAATAATAGATTAATGTAAAAAAAGATTTAAATGCTGTACTATTTTTATTAATACAAATTTAAAATATATGTGGTAATATCAATCAAAATTATTTAAAAGGATAATATATGATAACAAATCCATATAAGGTTTTAGGTGTTCCTGACGGTGCAAGCCTTGACGAATGCACAAGAGCATATAAAAAGCTGGCAAAAAAGTACCATCCGGACTTAAATCCTAATGACAAAGCAGCCGAGATAAAAATGGCTGAAATCAATGCGGCGTATGACCAAATCAAAAACGGCACTGCCTTCCATCAAGGCTATGGAGGTCAGGCGCGGCAGAGCGCAGCCTCGGTAGACAGCTATCTGAATTCTGCGGCTCAGTTTATAAAAAGCGGTCAGTACACTCAGGCTATTAATCTTCTTAATTCCATTGAGGACCGCGACTCTCGTTGGTACTACCTTTCCGCCCTTGCAAATATGGCCTTAGACAACAGGAGCGTTGCCGAGGATCATATAAGAACGGCTTATGCCAAGGAGCCGGATAACGACGCCTACCGACAGGCATACGAAAGCATTACAAACGGAATTAATCCCCTTAACTACAATCCGTTTTCATCGTTTTTTGATTTTTCCGATATATATGACAACGATAACACAGGCGGCTATTACAGTGAAAGCAATTCGGAAAACAAAAGAACCTACACTTACAGAGGCGGCTGCTTAGGCAGAATTTTAAGAATAATTTTTATTATTATGGTAATTAGGCTGATTTTGAGGTTTGTATTTACCGTAGGCAGTGGCTTTAACGCAAAACGAAGCTACACTCCTCCTGCGAGCAGTTATTCACAGGAATACGGAGAAAGCGGCAACAACAGCGGAAATTATTTCGGAGAAAGCAATTCTCCCGCAGAAAGTGCCTGATACTAAAGGAGCATTACCGATGAAAAAGTTTTTAAATAATTTAGGATTGAAATTTCAGCGTTTTATGGCAGGCAGATACGGCACTGACCAACTGTTCAGAGCTTTGCTTATTGCTTATTTGGCAGTAATGATTATTAATGCCGTAGTCGGCAGGCTTTCAAAAATTGCCTATTACGCATTATACGCAGCAGGACTTATTATTTTGATTTACGCATTTTTCAGAGTATTTTCAAAAAACACCGAAATGCGCTCATACGAAAACAGGCAATACCTTGCCTTTATCGGAAAAATAAAAAACAGCATTGCGCTGAAAAGGGATAAATTTTCTCAAAGAAAAACCCACAAGTTTGTAAAATGCAAATCCTGCAAAAGAGTGTTAAGACTTCCCCGTCACAAAGGAAAAATTAAGGTAAGCTGCCCTCACTGCAAAAACGAATTTATTATAAACACAGGAAAAAAGGTCTGACCGAGGTCAGACCTTTCATCTTTTAGAAAGCATCAAAAAATGCCAAAATTATTTCTCGTCGATTTTCTTAGAATATTTTGCAAGGTAAACGGTTCTCATAAGGAAGCATTCTGCTTTGGGAACATAATGAGGACGGTTGAAAATATCACCATCAACCTGAGCCTCGCAGCCCTTTTCCATTATGATTTCAAGCGCCTGCAAATCGCCTGCACTGTTACCTGTTACAAGAGCTCCGTTACCCTCTACCAAAACAGCATTTCTGTCTTCAATTGCCTTGCCGATTTCATTTGCACATTCATCGGTGTCGCCGTCAATCCACGGTGCAGATTTAACATCAATGCCTGCAATCTGGGCAAAATCGTCTATCATAGGAAGCATTGTTTCGCCGAGGCAGGAAACTGCAACAACATAGGGATTGGCAATATGCTTAATCATTGTGCAATCCTCTTCCTTATAAATTGCTCTGTGAATTTTTGCCCATTTCGGATCTATTCCGTTATCGCCCATACCGGTTGACCTATTAACATCAACCTTTTTGCCGCCGTCGTATGTAAGTGTAAATACATCGCCAACTCTTACAGATGAGCCTAAATCGCAAATCTGCTGAGGCATTTTGCCTGCGCCTTTTTTATTAAGATAGAAATCAAGCTTTGCATCCTCGGAATATACCTTATCCCAGGAATGACGAAGATAGTTATCCTTAATTACCTTTTCACAGCAGCTTTCAAGAGCCTCTGCCACCTCAAATGCTTCTTCAAAGCTTTTGCCCATGCAAAGCGTACCGTGGTGCTTAAGAAGAATTGCGGGGCAATCGGGATTTTCAAGCATACAAGCCTCAACCTTTTTACGCAACGGATTTGTGGTTGACATAGCGTAGGCGGCAACAGGTACTCTGTCGCCAAGAACACCCCTGAACTCGCTGTAAACATTTCTGATTTCCATACCTGTAATGCTGACAACTGTTGCAGCCTTTTGGTGAGTATGAATAACAAAGTTTACAAGGGGATGATGCTTATAAGAATCTGCGTGAATACCCTTTTCCGATGAAGGCTTAATATCGCCCTCGTAGGAGCAGTCGTCAATATTAACAACTACAACCTCGTCTGGTGTAAGAGTATCATAGGCTCTTCCTGAGGGAGTGATAACAAACTGTGTATCGCTGATTCTTGCGGAAACATTACCCCAAGTACGAGCAATAAGACCGTTTTCAAGAAGTCTTTTGCCGGCTTCAACGACTAATTTTTTTGCTTCTTCAATTTCGTAAGCCATAGTTTTCTCCTATACATAAATAATGGTTTAAAGGGAGCAGGTAATCCTGCTCCCTTGCCGATTTCAATTAATAATCAATCTTTTCGCACTTAGCAAGAACCTTATCAAAGCGGCGGATACATTCATCAATATCCTCCTCGGTATAAGCGCTTGAGGTATAAAGACGAGAGCCTGCAAGAGTAACAAGTCCCTCTGCCATATAAGCCGCACCCATATACTGCATTTCTGTTTGACGGATGCTTGTTTGCTTAAGAACATTAGGAATAGTCCAAGGTTTTTTCCAATTTACACTGAAGTGCATAGTAGCAACTGTGTGGAGCTGGCAGATAGAGCCAACATTGTAGCAAACAAACGGAAGGTCATACTTTTTGATTGATTCGTTAAGTCCCTTAACAAGTCTGTCTGCCATTTTGCCTGCAACCTGACAGGCGTTTCTCTTTTCGATTTCGCAGATTACGGTATAGCCTGCACAGCAGGAAAGAGGTGTTGCGGCCATAGTACCGCCGCACATAGCCTTATGAATCTTCTTACCCTCAGACTTATCAAGACCTGCGCCGAGATATTTCATAACCTCTTTATGACCGCCGATACCGCCTGCACCGGGATAACCGCCGGCAATAATCTTACCGAAGATGGTAATATCCGGGTCAATGCCGTAGTAGCCCTGAGCACCTGAAAGACCGATACGGAAGCCTGTTACAACCTCGTCGCAAACAAGCAGAGCACCGTACTTGCGGCAAAGAGCCTGAACGCTCTTGGGGAAGTCCTTATCTACCGGACGGGTTGCTGATTCGGGGCCGCATGGCTCAATGAATACAGCAGCAGTACCGCCGCGGAACTTATTGAGAATGAGCTTTCTTTCGAGGCTCTTAAGGTCATTGGGGAAGAACTCCTGAGTATGCTTAAATACAAACATAGGAACGCCGTGGGACTGCATATTAAGTGTTCCGGGAACACGCATACCCCAAGCAAGCTGATCTGACCAGCCATGGTAAGCGCCGCCCATTTTGATAATGTTCTTATGTCCGGTTGCAAGACGGGCAACACGAACAGCACACATACATGCCTCGGTTCCCGAGCAAAGCAT
>CALYNN010000098.1 GCA_945221685.1 uncultured Clostridia bacterium
GGTAAGCTCCCATGTTGCAAAGAACGGTATATTGATAAGCGCACCTGACGGACCGATTGCAATTATAACAATCATAAACACATAGAAAACAGTTGTGGCAACCTTGCCCCAAATTTCTGCCGCAACGGGACGCATACCCTTTGCCATAAGCAAGGCACCTCCGCACACCATAAGAAATTCCTTGAGAATAAACAGAAACAGAACATACTTAAGCATTGGCATTAAGCTCCAGAATTTTACCAAAAGAATAATTACGATGGCAATTTGTGAGAGCTTATCGGCAATAGGATCAAGTATTTTTCCTAAATTCGACACCATATTAAATTTTCTTGCAATTTTTCCGTCAAGCAAATCGGTAACCGCCGCAACTATCATTGCCGCAAACGCCGCAATATAATGCTCCTTAATAAATAAAACGGAAAACACAGGAATTAAAGCTATCCTTAAGAAGCACAGCCAATTGGGAATAGTGTTCCAATTATCAAACAAGTCTTTAATGTTATCGTTAAGCTTACTCATATTTTCCTCCTATTTGAGAAGCGGATTAAATTCGTTAACCGCAATAATTATTTTACTTTCGTTTATCTGGCCGATAAGCTGACTGACGGTTTCGTTGTTTTGGGGCAAAATATCTGCCGTCATAGCCGCAATGGTGCAAAGTGCAAACACAAGCACTGCCGCCTTAACAAGTCCGAACAAGCCGCCCAAAAGCTTATCTGTTTTTCGCAGAGGCGCTTTTTCTTTTTTATCCTGACGCCTGTTTCTGTGCTTAATAACGCTGATGATTAAGCCTGTTACAACGAGAAACGCAACAAACACCGCCAAAAACAAAAGTATTTCAACAGCCGTTATCGCCGCCGGTCTTATAATATTCAGTTCAAGATATTCGCTTGCACTTTTCGCATTCAGCTTTTCAAGGACTGTAAAATCGAATTCCTTTATCAGAAATGAGGGAAGACTGTTTACCGTATCCTTGACGCTTTCCATAAACGCTGTTACTGTTCCCTGCCGGGCAATCTTCTGCTGAGTTTTTTCCAAAATCAGCTTTTGAAGATAGTTATAATACAAAGGCTCGCAGTAATTTGAGCTGATATAAAATGAAAGCGGAACACCCACAAACACACGAGTCATACTCACAAGAGCAATTAGGATGCCCCGTCTTGAGCTGACGAAAATTATTAAAGCCGAAACGGCAATAAGAGCAATATCAATATAATTTACTGTCAATTACCATCACCATCGCATTTATCAATATTTGTTTGCCTATGGCAGAAAACCTCTGAGCCGAGACGGCAAATTGAATTAACTGATTCATCGCAATCAGTCGCACTTTTTTCCTTTCCGTTCGCCGATGCAAAGCTATATAGCTTATTACCCGTAAGCACAGTAACAACGCTTGATGCCGCGGAAACATCTTTAACATTACCCGAAACCTTTATTTCGGTTTTTATTTTGCCGCTTGATTTAATAATTGAAACAACATTTGAGGTTGAATTATCAAAGCCGTTATGTACCAGCACAAGCTCTCCTGAGGGAGTGTAGTCAAAGCAAACGGTCTGCATTTCTCCTATCTTATAAATATCAACATACCTGTCGTTTTTAATTACTCCTGCATAGCTGTCGCCAACAACAAATATATTTTTTCCGCTAAAGCGCAAATCTGCCATTGAGCCTTGCGGAAGCTTAACCTCCGCTTCCCTTTCGCCGCTTTTAACATTGTAGACGGTAACGGTTGTGGATAGGCCTGCGTTAACGCTGTCAACCCAAGCAACTGCCAGCTTTTTGCCGTTATCGGACAAAGCAACGGAAATTGCGTAACCGTCTGAAACACTTTCACTGAATTTTAAATTCATTGTATTATCGTACACAAGGAAATCGCATCGCTTTGTTTTTGATGCGGTGGCAACGGCAACACTACCGTTTTTTGATACATCTCCGCAAAACAGAGTGCTTTCGGATTTCTTTTCGTAAACTGCTCCACCGGTTGTATCAAGCCTAAAGCTGTCTGCCCCTTGGTCAAAAACAAGGGTATAAACGCCCGACGCCTTCATTACAGGGTTTGCATAACCGTGCTCAAAGGTATATTCGCAGGAGCCGTTACTGCTATTTATAACAGTAAAGCTGCTTGGTGTCAAGACGCCCAGACGATTATTTACATTGGCAAGAATTACATTTTTTGTATAATCTACCGAATAAGGAAAGCTATCCTCGCCTACTCCGTCGGAAATTGAAAGCTTACCGTTTTCATCGGTAAAATGCTCTTTTACCGAATTTATATTAATTTCGCACACTCGCATTACTGCAAGAACGATAACCACAACGGCTATAAGAGTCCAAATAATTATTTTATTTCTTCTGTCTTTTTTCAGTCGCTTTTCCTCGCGCTGCATTTTTCTTTGATTATCTGCCATTTACTCACTGTCACCTGCCTTATAATTAACCCTGTTAAGATATAAGCCTTGGGGAGCCGCAGTTTTTCCGGCTCTCCTTCTGTCCTTAGAATTTATAATATCCGGAAGCTCACCCTGCTTGATTTTTCCCTGGGCAACAAACAAAAGTGTGCCTACCATTATGCGTACCATATTATACAAAAAGCCGTCAGCCTCAACCTTAAAATACACGAAATCATTCTGCCGCCAAACGCTGAAGCTTTTAACTGTACGAACCGTATCCTCCACATCGCTTTTAGAGCTGCAAAAGCCACAGAAATCGTGGGTGCCGACAAATGCCTGTGCCTCTTTATTAAGATATTCGGCATCAACGGGAAATCTGTAATGCAGGGCATAATTCTCGCAGAATGGGTCTCTTATTGCGCCGTTATAAAGCTTATACACATATTCCTTTGATACGCAGGAATAGCGCGGATGAAAATCATCGTCCACATCCCTGCAGGAAAGGACAGCAATATCCTTGGGAAGCTTTGTATTCAGCGCCATTACAATACCCTCACAGGTGATTTGCATATCGGTTTTAAGTGTAAGGCTATACATATTTGCGTGAACTCCCGAATCCGTTCTGCTGCAGCCCTTAACATCAAGGCGACTGCCGAATACCTTTTCAACAGCGTCCTGAAAGACCTGCTGAACGGTTACGGCATTATTCTGAACCTGCCAGCCGTGGTAGCGCGTTCCGTCATATTTAATTGTTATAAGCAAATTTCTCATATAACATTACTTAAAAAATGATTCATTACAATAACTGCGGCAACAAATAATACCGTCAGCGCAAGAGCAAAATAATCTCCTGCCTTCATTTTCATTATTTTCATTTTTGTTCTGCCCTCTCCTCCGCGGTAGCAACGACATTCCATTGCGTAGGCAAGCTCGTTGGCACGCCTAAAGGCAGAAACGAACAGCGGAATTAAAACAGGAATAAGCGCCTTAGCTCTGTGAATAAGACCGCCCGAATCCATTAAGGCGCCTCGTGATTTCTGCGCCGACATAATTTTATCTATTTCCTCAATAAGAGTAGGAATAAAGCGGAGTGCTATTGTCATAGTCATTGATATTGCGTGAACATCAATTTTAAACACCTTAAGAGGCTTTAACAATCTTTCAAGCGCGTCGGTAAGCTCAGTTGGCGAGGTGGTATAGGTAAGCAGTGAGCTTATTACAACAAGTGTTACAATTCTTACTGCCATAAACACAGCGGTTTCAATTCCGTCCTGCGTAATTTTAAACCTGCCAAGCTGAACAAGAGGCTCTCCCTCGCCGTAAAAAAGATTAAGCACTGCAGTAATACAAATAATGATTACCAGCGGTTTAATACTTTTGAGTATTGTTTTAAAGGGTATTTTTGATACGGCGATTAAAGCAAGCGTAAAGAGAACAAACGCCGCTAAAGAAAAAACATTCTTACATATAAAAATCGTAACAATAAGGGTTATTGTAAGAATTATTTTCATTCTTGAGTCCATTTTGTGAATAGGCGAAGCTCCGGGAAAATACTGACCTATGGTAATATCGGAAATCACTGCAAGGCACCTCCGTTCATAAGTCTTTTTATTTCTTCAACGCCCTGTTCAACGGTATAGATATTTGTTTTACAGCTTACGCCCATAGCCTTAAGCTTAAGAAAAATATCGGTTATTTCGGGAACATTAAGTCCCATAGCCTTAAGCTCCTCGCCGTGAGAATAAACCTCGTCAACAGTGCCGTACATTGCAACGGTGCCCTTGTTCATAACAAGCACCTTACTGCAAAGCTTTGCAACATCCTCCATTGAATGAGAAACAAGAATAACGGTATTGCCCATTGAACGCTGATAGTCCTTAATAAGCTTAAGTATCGTATCTCTGCCCCTTGGGTCAAGACCTGCGCATGGCTCATCAAGAATAAGCACCTTAGGCTCCATAGCAAGAATTGAAGCAATGGCGACACGCCGCTTCTGACCTCCCGAAAGGTCAAAGGGTGATTGCTCTGCAAGGCCTCTGTCTATTCCCACAAAGTCCATACTTTTTTTAACTCTTATGTCGATTTCTTCATTGGAAAGTCCCATTTGCTTTGGACCGAATGCGATTTCCTTATACACGCTTTCCTCAAAAATCTGGTATTCCGGATACTGAAAGCAAAGTCCGACAGCAAAGCGAACCTGACGGATATTCTTTTTATTTTCTTTAGTCCAAATATCCTTTCCGTCAACAAACACCTTGCCCGAATGAGGCTGAAGCAAGCCGTTGAAATGCTGAATAAGCGTTGATTTGCCGGAGCCGGTATGACCGATTACGCCAACTAATTCGCCCGTTTCAACGCTGACACTTACATTATCAACCGCCGCCGTTTCAAAAGGAGTGCCGACGCTATACAAATATTTGAGATTTTCACAAACAAGATATGCCATCAGCTCACCTCCAGCCGCGCTTTTAGAAGCCTTGCGCAGTCATCGGCATTTAAGACCGTTTCATCGGTATCAATGCCTAATTTATATATAAGCTCGGTGGATTGAGGAACATCAAGTCCAAGATCTTTTAGCTCGTTAACCTTAGAGAAAACCTGCTGAGGAGTACCGTCAAGCCTAATTCTGCCTTTATCTACAACAACAACCCTGTCTGCCTGAACAGCCTCGTCCATATAGTGAGTTATGAGAACAATAGTTATACCCTCCTGCCTATTGAGCCTTTTGACAGTTTCCATAACCTCTTTTCTGCCGCTGGGGTCCAGCATTGCAGTAGGTTCATCGAGAACGATACATTGAGGCTTCATGGCAATTATACCTGCAACGGCAACCCGCTGCTTTTGACCGCCGGAAAGCTTGTTTGGTGCCTTTGTGCGATACTCATACATACCTACGGTTTTCAGTGCATCATCAACTCGGCGGCGGCATTCATCGGGAGCTATGCCTAAATTTTCAACGCCGAACGCCACATCCTCCTCAACTATTGACGAAACAATTTGGTTATCGGGATTTTGGAATACCATACCCACCTTTTTTCTTATTTCAAAAATGGAATCGTCGTCCTTGGTTTCCCGACCGTCTACAAGCACCTTGCCTCCTTGAGGAAAAAGGATACCGTTTGTAAGCTTTGCAATAGTTGATTTGCCCGAACCGTTATGACCGAGAACTGCAACAAAGGAGCCATTTTCTATAGAGAGATTAAGATTTTCAAAAACAGTTATTTTATTTTCGGTATCATCTGCGTTGGAGTCTTGAAGATCACCGTCAACATCGTATGAAAAATCTACATTTTTAAATTCAATAATATTCATTAATCCTTAGTCCATATAGCAGAAGAACCGCAGGGAAGCACCTGACCGTTTGAGGAAACGGGAAGCCCTATTTCGTCTGCCTGCGTTTTTCCGCCCTTTTCTTTTGTAATAACATCATCGAGAATATATTTCATAACAGAAGCAGAAAGCCCTGTTGTATATGAATTAAGAAGTACCATAATCGGCTCATCGGAAAGCACCTGCGAAACAAGCCTTACAAAATCGTAAATACTGTCTTCAAGGTGCCATATTTCGCCCTTTGGTCCCCTTCCGTAGCTTGGAGGGTCAAGTATTATTATATCGTACTTATTGCCGCGGCGGATTTCACGCTGAACGAATTTAATGCAGTCGTCAACTATCCAACGCACATCACCCTCGTCAACACCCGAAAGCCTTGAATTTTCCCTGTCTCTTATACACATCTGACGCTGCCGACGATC
>CALYNN010000099.1 GCA_945221685.1 uncultured Clostridia bacterium
AGAGCTACACGCGTAAGATCGTCGTCAGCGTCAGATGTGTATAAGAGACAGGCTTAAGCCTATTCTCGAAAATACATACGGCTGTATGGTTTATCAGGAGCAGGTAATGCAGATTTTCAGAGAGCTTGCAGGCTATTCCTACGGAAGAGCCGATATTGTTCGCCGTGCCATGAGCAAGAAAAAGCTTGATGTTATGGAAAAGGAAAGGGAAACCTTTATTTCAGGCTGTGAAAAAAACGGAATAGAAAGAAAAACCGCCGACACGATTTTCGACTCTATGGCGGATTTTGCCAAGTATGCTTTCAATAAATCCCACGCCGCCTGCTATGCCCTTGTGGCGTACAGAACGGCTTACCTGAAATGCTACTATCCTGCTCAGTTTATGGCGGCGCTTATGACCTCGGTGCTTGACCAGTCAAATAAGATTGCTCGCTATACTGCCGAATGTAAGCGAATAGGTCTTCGTCTGGGACCGCCCGATATTAATTCCTCAATGAAGGGCTTTACCGCCAATGGAAGAATAATTAACTACGGCTTGCTCGGAATTAAAAATGTAGGCGCCGATTTTATTGATGAAATAGTAGAGGAAAGAAAAAACGGACGCTTTACCGATTTAGCCGATTTTTGCACAAGAATGCAGGGCAGTCATTTTAACAGACGAGCGGTTGAAAGCCTTATTCGCTGCGGTGCAATGGACTGCTTCCAATCTAACAGGCGGCAGATGCTTCAGGGACTTCCTGCCTTTGTAAGCACTATAGAGGATTACCGCCGCAATACGCAGTACGGTCAGGTGGGCTTCTTTGAGCTTGGAGGAGAAAGCTCGTCCGGTATTGATTTTGAGCTTCCCGATGTTCCCGAATTTCCTAAAAATGAGCTTCTTAAAATGGAAAAGGAAATGACGGGTCTGTACCTTTCGGGGCATCCTATGGATAAATATTCCTCCCTTTGCGAAAAACTCGGCTATGCAAATACAATAGATTTAATTGAAGCAGGCAATGACGCAGGCTCTCTTTATAAGGATAAAGGCTTTGTAAAGCTTTGCGCGATTATTACACACATAACTCTTAAGCAAACAAAAAGCAACGCCACAATGGCGTTTGTTACGGCTGAGGATTTGTACGGCTCAATAGAAATAATTGTTTTTCCGAAAACTCTTGAAAAGTATTCAAGGCTTCTTTACGAGGGCAGTGTAATATCCGTTTCGGGTAACCTGTCGCTTGAGGAGGAAAAGGATGCAAAAATCCTTGCAGGAGAAATCTCCCTGCCGCCTACCGAAAGAGACGCCGAGCATATGGCTCTGAGTAAGCAGTCGGAAGCTCAAACGGGGGAGAAAAAGAAAAAAAGAAAAGGATTATTTTTGCGCTTTAATAATGAAAGCGACGAAAGAATTGCCCTTGCAAAAAGGGTTACCGATATTTTTGACGGAACAATTCCCCTGTATTTTTACTATATTGAAAGTAAGAGATATGAGCTTCAGCCACGCGAATGCTTTGTTGAGGTAAATGAAACGGAGCTTGCCGAGCTAAAACGGATATTGGGAAGCGAAAATGTTGCGTATATAGAATGATTTAGCAAAATAAGGCTAAAAAATCCGTCAATACTTGACATTTTAGTTCGTCGATATTAAAATATAACACAATGTTATTTTATAAACACCCTGTTAGGAGGATATTTATTATGAAAACTATTGCAGTTTTAACCAGCGGCGGCGATTCCCCGGGAATGAATGCGGCGGTTCGCGCAGTTGTTCGTACAGCCTGTGAAAACGGTATTAAGGTTTACGGTGTAATTCGTGGCTATAACGGACTTATTAACGGTGATTTTATTGAAATGGATCTTCGCTCCGTTTCCGATATTATTAACCGCGGCGGTACAATTCTTTACTCTGCACGCTCTGTTGAATTTGCAACAGAGGAGGGTATGAGAAAGGCTATCCGCACCTGTCAGGAGCACGGCATTGAGGGCGTTGTTGTTATCGGCGGCGATGGCTCATTCCGCGGCGCAAGAGATTTGTCTGAAAGAGGAATTCCCTGCGTAGGTATTCCCGGCACTATTGATAATGATATTGCCTGCTGTGACTATACAATCGGCTACGATACATGCCTTAATACTATTATGGAAATGGTTGACCGTCTCCGTGATACAGCAGAATCTCACGACAGATGCTCTGTTATCGAGGTAATGGGCAGAAGAGCAGGCTACCTTGCTCTTAACGCAGGTATTGCCTGCGGTGCAACCTCTATACTTATTCCCGAGGTACCATTTGATATTCAAAAGCATGTTATTGAGCGTATGAAGAAAACGCAGAGAACCGATAAAAAGCACTTTATCATTATTGTTGCAGAGGGCTGCGGAATAGATGTTGCGGCTCTTGCCAAGGAAATTCAGCAAAAGACAGGCGTAGAATCCCGTTCAACAATTCTCGGCCATACACAGCGCGGCGGTTATCCTACCGTTAAGGATAGAGTTATGGCAACAAGAATGGGCAACTATGCAGTTAAGCTTCTTATGAACAATATCGGAAACCGTGTTGTTGCGGCTCAAAAGGAAGATGTTGTTGATTATGATATTTTTGAAGCCCTCAATATGACAAAGACTATTGATATGGAGCTTTACAATGTTGCTCACGAGGTATCCATCTAACCTCTGTAGTTAAAAAACAAAAAATAAAAAATTACATAATTTCTAAAAATTTTAAGGACATCTGTTGAGATGTCCTTAATTTTTTTGACAATAATAATATCGGTGATTTATGTGAAAAAATTTATAAGAGTCTTAGACTCTGTTTTATTTGTTGCGGTAGCCGTAGCTTTTCTGTTTGTGGCGGCAGGCGATTATTTACTGCCTGATGAAATTTCGACATATTCTTCAAGGAATATAAGTTATTACAATATATATACGGTCCGGCAAAGCACCGACAACCTTGTGGATTACCAAAGCAGCAGTAAGGTTTCGGGGCGGCAGGAGGATATTAAGCTTTTCGGAATTATTCCTGTAAAAACGGCAAATATTGTAAGTGCCAAAGCCGAAACAGTTGCCGTAAGCGGTCAAAGCTTCGGCATAAAGCTTTATACCGACGGCGTTATAGTTGTTGGTACAAAGGATATTGAAGCAGACGACGGCAAGCATAATCCGGCACAGGAAGCAGGAATAGAAACGGGAGATATTATTGTCAGCATAAATGAAACAAAGGTTTATTCCTCTGAACAGGTTGATACGATATTTAATGATAACAACGGCAGAGAATATAAAATAAAGGTTAAAAGAAACGGAAATTATAAAACCTTTACCGTTACACCCGTTTACGCAAATGCAGAGGGAAAATATAAGGTGGGAATTTGGGTGAGAGATTCAACCGCCGGTATCGGAACCATAACCTTTTTTAATCGGGATAATGCCACGGTAGCGGCACTTGGGCATCCTGTTACAGATGTTGATACAAATGAAATAATGCCAATACTAAACGGCGAGGCGGTAGAAGCAACAGTTTCAAAGCTTTACAAAAGCACCAACGGTGAAACAGGCTCTCTTTGCTGCGAGTTCAGCAACCGCGTTATAGGGACGCTGTCACTAAATACCGACTGCGGAGTCTATGGAAAATATGTCTGCGCCATAGACGACTCAAAGGTAATGGAGGTAGCTCCCTCACAGGAGGTAGAAAGGGGAGCTGTTAAAATTCTTTGCACCGTTGATGAAAACGGACCGGAATATTACAACGCGGAAATAACTAAAATTTCTTACCGTGAAAACAACGGTGAAAAAAATATGGTTATTAAAATTACAGACGATAGACTGCTTGAAAAAACAGGCGGAATTGTTCAGGGAATGAGCGGTTCTCCCATAATTCAAAACGGCAGATTGGTTGGAGCGCTGACCCATGTTATTGTAGATAACCCTCAAAAGGGTTATGCAATATTTGCAGAGAAAATGGTTGAAGAGTCATATAATGTAAAATAGCATAAAAGCCTGTTAAATCCTTGGTGACACAATTATTTGTAAAAATAAAAATGTGAAAATAATTCACAAAAATTAGTGAAAAACTATTGCAAATTAGCCTCGATTGTGGTAATATGTGGAAGCAATAAAGATTTAGGAGGTTTTTTCTTGAAAAACAGTTTAAAGGTTTTAATTGCCGATGATTAGGCAGAATTCGGAAAAGAGTGTCAGAAGGAGCTGAAAAAGCTTGGATTTGAAGCAGTCCTTACTGCAAAGGACGGTGAAAGGGTAATCGGCGCTCTTGACGCCGGTCGCTTTGATGCGGTGCTTATGGACGCCTTTATGTCAAACGGAGACGGAATTGAGGTACTTGAGCATATCAACAGCTCTCCTGCGGAAAAACCTTTAGCGGTTCTGATTTCGTCTGTCAGCTCACCGGATTTCGAGGAGCAGATGATTAACGCCGGAGCCGATTATTATTTTATTAAGCCTGTAAACCCTGCATCCGTGGCAAAGAGGATTGCCCGCCTTGCAAGCTGGAAAACAGAAAAGAAAAAGCGGGAGCTTGCTCCCTTTACAGACAGTGATATGGATGTTGTCATTTCGGATATTATGCGCCAAATCGGCGTTCCTGCACATATCAAAGGCTATCACTATTTGAGAACATCAATTAAGCTTTCTGTTAACGACAACGAAATGCTTGGCTCTGTTACTAAGCTGCTTTATCCAACCGTTGCAAAAATGTATAATACCACTGCCTCAAGAGTGGAAAGAGCAATAAGACACGCTATTGAGGTGGCTTGGGACAGAGGCGATGTAGATGTGCTTTCTTCCTATTTCGGCTACACCATTCAGTCCCAAAGAGGTAAGCCGACCAACAGCGAGTTTATTGCAATGATTGCCGATAAAATTAAGCTTTCAATGCGTACTCCGGCATAATTTTTAATTTAGCCAAAAACAACAATTACTACGAGCAATAACCTATTAATTTTTTCTGCGTGGTTCAAACCACTTTATCGACAGCCTCAGGACTCGGTGTAAAGCCGAGTCTTTTTTATGTATGGTTGAAAATTCAAAAACAATATATTGTGTGCTTTTTTGATAATAATAGCTTATTTTGAGTTGTGCGTTTATACGAAAATTCATTTTAAATTTCGTGAAAATTGCACAAACTTTTTTTGCAAAAAAATTTATAAAAACTTAAAAATTTTTATTGACAAGCGCTTCTCTTTAATATATAATAAATGAGCTTGCGGTTGTGGGCTTATATTATATATTTATATATAAAGCCTTTCAGCCACAATAGATATGCGATGATGTGTGAGGTTGCGTCTTAACCCAGACGGTAATTTACACGGAGTATGTCCGATTTTAAACCGGGCGAAATCACCGATAGGTAACCGCGTATTCAGTGACTTGCGAACACTGAAATTCAAGTGGAGTATTCTGCGCCCGAATGAAATTAATATTCATTCGGCTTTAATTAAAGAGCAGTTTGAAACACTCGGTAGCGTGGAAATTTATCGGAAGCTCGCACCATATTTTTCAGGAGGAAATAAAATGGCAGCAAGTAAAGTCAAAATTCGAATCAGACTCAAGGGTTATGATCACAGCTTAGTTGATCAGGCAGCTGAAAAGATTGTTGATACCGCAAAGAGAACCGGCGCACAGGTTAGCGGCCCTATTCCGCTTCCTACCGAGGTTGAAAAGGTAACAATCCTCAGAGCTGTTCACAAGTATAAGGACAGCCGTGAGCAATTCGAACAGAGAACACACAAAAGACTCATCGACATCCTCAGACCTTCAAACAAAACTGTTGAAGCGCTGACAAGTCTTGAGCTCCCGGCCGGCGTAGAGATTGAAATCAAGCTCTAAAATCGGTCATGTCATGTTGGGGAAACCCAACCAATAACCAATAAGGAGGAAATACACAATGAAAAAAGGTCTTATCGGCAAGAAAATCGGAATGACCCAGATTTTCGATGAGGCAGGCAAGGTAATCCCTGTTACAGTTGTTGAAGCAGGTCCCTGCGTTGTAACTCAGATTAAGACAATGGAGAACGACGGCTACGAGGCAATTCAGGTTGGCTTCGGCGATGTTA
>CALYNN010000100.1 GCA_945221685.1 uncultured Clostridia bacterium
CGAGAGACCTATACACTCTATATTTCTGTTCCCAGATTAGGCAGCGGTGTAGGAAAGTGAGTTATCGATCAAACCGTAAGAGTATACGATATATATATCATTGCAGATGTATTCAATTACAGCTGTACCTATAATATGTACGGTATGACTGTTCCTAAATCTCCCGACGATCATTTCGCAGATTTAAAAAGAGTAATTCACGCATTATCCTCAAAGCCGAAAAGAGTTTCGGTTATTATGCCGATGCTTTATGAGGGCAGGCAGCACAAGAGAAGCTCACGAGAATCACTCGATTGCGCTATGGCTTTGCAGGAGCTTGTTGATTTAGGTGTTGATAATATAATCACCTTTGATGCTCACGACCAAAGAGTTCAAAATTCTATTCCCGATGAATCCTTTGAAAATGTTATGCCCACATATCAAATGATAAAGGCACTTGTAAACAATGTGGAAGACCTTAAGGTAGATAAGGACCATCTTATGATTATTTCACCTGACGAGGGTGCAATGCAAAGATGTATTTATTTTGCGACACAGCTTGGAGTTAATCTCGGAATGTTTTATAAAAGAAGAGATTATACAAGAGTTGTTAACGGAAGAAATCCCATTGTTGAGCATCAGTACTTAGGAGATTCGGTTAAGAATAAGGATATTATTATTGTTGACGACATGATTTCGTCAGGTGAATCAATGCTTGAGGTTGCAAGCAAGCTGAAGAATTTAGGTTGCGGAAGAATTTTTGTTTGCACAACCTTCGGCCTTTTCTGCAACGGTCTTGATGTTTTTGATAAGGCATACGCCGACGGCGTATTCTATAGAGTATTCACAACTAACGGAGTTTATCAGACTCCTGAGCTTTTAAGCAGAGAATGGTATGTCAGCGTTGAGCTTTCAAAATACACGGCATATTTTATTGATACGCTTAATCACGATATGTCTGTTTCTCTTCTGCTTGATTCATCTGCGAAAATTAAAACTCTTCTTGAAAAGAAAGGATTAAAGGAGGCTGAGTAATATTAAAAAGCTAACTAAAGGCAAGGTTGCTGTTATTGTAATCGTAGTTGCAGTTGTTGTTGCATTACTCGCGGGCGGAGGTATCTACTGCGGAGTAACACAGCAAAACCCATCTGAAGCTGTTAAAACCTTGTTTTCTTCAAATGATGAGCAGTTAATCGGTAAATGGCAAAGTCAAAAAAGCCCCGGATTAACGGCATATGTATTTTATGATGACGGTACTTACGATTCCTATATATCAACAGTTAATTTCTCCGGTAACTATGAGGTTAATGGAAATAAGCTGACTATAAGAAATCCCAATACAAATAAGGATATTGTATATAAATTCAGTGTTAACGAAAAGGTTCTTTCTCTTACCGTAATTGAAGAAGACGGTAAGGAGCCGGAAGACTCTGAGGTAAATAAGTACGACAGAGTTGACGAGCTAAATCAAAAGTCACTTTCCGATTTAATCGGAGAGCTTGCCGACTCAAAGGAAACATCAGAGGATACTGCCGAATAATTTAATAGTACAGAATAACAGCCTGCATAAAATTATGCAGGCTTGTTCTATTTTTTGGTTACGATAAATATACATTACCAAGGCAGGTGATAAGCTTGATTGGCAATGTTGAAAGAAGATGCATTGATTTAGGTCATTATATTGTTGAAAATAACTCAACCGTTAGGCAGGCAGCCGCGGTATTCGGCGTCAGCAAATCAACAGTTCATAACGATGTTACAAAAAGACTTTCGGTAATTAACCCCCTGCTTTGCAGCGAGGTTAAAGAGGTACTTGAAAGAAACAAGGCAGAAAGACATATTCGCGGCGGAAATGCTACAAAAGAAAAATACATAAGGCTGAAATCTTTGGATTGATTTTTAATCTGTATAGTGATATTATTATTGTAATAATTTAAAAGGAAGTGCAAATCATGAAAATCGGTTTTATCGGCTGCGGAAATATGGCTACTGCCATAATCAGCGGAATAATCAGCGCAAATGCGGCAAAGGGCAGTGATATTTTTGTTTATGATATTTCACAATCTGCTTCAGCTAATATCGGGAATAAGTTTAATTGCAATATATGCTTTGACGAACAGGAAACCGTAAAAAACAGCGAGGTTGTTTTTTTAGCCGTAAAGCCGAATGTTATAGGTGAAGTAATAGCAAAAATAGACAAAGCCGCAGCAAAAAGCAATTGCCTGCTTATTTCTATTGCTGCCGGCAAAACGCTTGAATTTCTTGAAGGTAACGCTAAAAATTCACAGAGAATTGTAAGAGTAATGCCAAACATTAACGCTAAGGTGGGTGAAGCAATATCCGCCTACTGCTGTAACTCAGATGTTACCGAAGACGATAAAAAAACAGTTGAATTTTTACTTAATTGCTTTGGCGAGTGTATTGCCCTTGACGAAAACTATTTTTCCGTTTTCGGTGTAATCGGCGGATGCTCCCCTGCCTTTGCATATATGTTTATTGACGCGTTGGCAAGAGCCGCTGTTAAAAACGGTATGAAAAAGGACGACGCCCTTAAGATTTCCGCACAGGCTGTTTACGGCAGTGCTAAAATGATTTTAGAAAGCGGTGAGCATCCTTACAAGCTTGTTGATAATGTGTGCTCCCCCGGCGGTACAACGATAGAGGGTGTAACCTCTTTGCAGGCAGACGGCTTTGAATCTGCGGTTCACAACGCTGTGTGCAAGGCCGTTGATAAGGATAAAAAGCTTTAAAAGAATATAATTCAGTCCGTCCATTCCGGGCGGACTTTTTTGTCCGATTTGTTCGGTAAATAAATTTTTTTGTGTGCTAAAATACAGGAGGTGGTAAGATGGACATTGAGTATAAGGTTGAGCTTGTGCAGAATATGCAGGATTATATTATTGAAAATGCCGATAACGAGGATTTTTCGTTTGACGAACTCTATTCACGCGTTGGATATTCTCAAAGACACGCAGACAGATTCTTTAAAGAGCTTTTGCACAGAACGCCTAAAGAATATCTTAAGCTGATAAGATTTACAAACAGTGCTAAAGAGCTTACTCTAGGCAGCAAAAAGGTTCTTGACACTGCCATAGAAAATAATTATGATTCCGGTGAGGGTTACTCAAAAGCCTTTTACAAAGCCTTTGGCAAGCTGCCAAGCGAATATAAAAAAGGTAAAAGCTTTATACCAATGTTTACATATTACCCCATTAAAAATTATTACAGTTACATTAAAAAGAAGGAGAATAACATTATGAACAAACCGAACTATTGTATTATTACGCCTGTTCACAAAGAAAAAAGAAAGCTGATTTTTATGCGAGCAAAAAAAGCAGACGATTATTTCAGCTTCTGCGATGAGGCAGGCTGTGACTGGGAAGGACTTTTAAACAGCATCCCCTGCAAGCTCGATACCGCCGCCATATTAACATTACCAAAAGCATTGGTAAAAGACGGATTTACCGCTACTGCTTGCGGTATTGAGGTGCCGTTTGATTATGACGGAGAGATACCCACAGGCTTTGAAGCTGTAACGCTTGACGAATGTGATATGATGTACTTTCAAAGCCAAAAGTATGAAAACGACGAGGATTTTTCAGAAATGATTGAACAGGTTTTTGATGCCGTTGACAGCTTCGACTACAAGTCCTACGGCTATAAGGTTGATGACAATCTTGCGCCGCGATTTAATTTTGGTGCAGAAAAGGAAACCGGCGCAAGATTTGCAGTGCCTGTTAGTAAATTATGATATAAAAAAATGAGGCTTTAAACAGCCTCATTTTTGTTTACATATATTTTTTGATTTCATCAACCATATCAGTCTTTTCCCAAGAGACGCCAAGGTCTTCCCTGCCCATATGTCCGTATGCGGCTAAGCTTTTATAAATAGGCTTTCTCAAATCAAGCCTGTCTATAATTGCTGAGGGGCGCAGGTCAAATACCTTATTAACAATTTTGCCGATTTCTTCATCATCCTTAACGCCTGTGCCAAAGGTATCTACCATAACCGAAACAGGCTTTGCAACACCGATTGCATATGCAAGCTGAACCTCACACTTTTTTGCAAGTCCTGCTGCTACAATATTTTTTGCAACCCATCTTGCTGCATAAGCGGCACTTCTGTCGACCTTTGTTGGATCCTTTCCGCTGAAGGCACCGCCACCGTGACGGGCATAACCTCCGTATGTATCAACAATAATTTTTCTGCCTGTTAAGCCTGAATCACCGTGAGGACCGCCGATAACAAATCTACCGGTAGGGTTAACAAAATAAGCAGTATCATCGTCAATCAGCTCGGCAGGTACGGTGGTTTTAATTACCTTTTCAATAATATCCTCACGAAGCTGTGAAAGCTCCACGTCTGCGCTATGCTGGCTTGAAACAACAACAGTTGTAACTTTAACAGGAACACCGTCATCATATTCAACGGTAACCTGTGTTTTTCCGTCGGCATAAAGATATGGCAATGTACCGTTTTCTCTTACCTCTGTAAGCTTAACTGCAAGCTTATGTGCAAGGCTGATAGGAAGCGGCATAAGCTCCTTTGTTTCATCGCAGGCGTAGCCAAACATCATTCCCTGATCCCCTGCTCCGTTAAGATTGTAAGCATCCTCCTGTGAGTTTTTAAGCTCATATGATTTATCTACACCCATTGCAATATCGGCAGACTGCTTATCAAGTGCAGTTAAAACGGCGCAGGTATTGCCGTTAAAGCCTTTATTATCGTCGTCATATCCGATGTCACAGATTGTTTTGCGAACGATTGCAGGAATATCTACCTGTGCATTAGTAGTTATTTCACCCATTACAAGCACCTGGCCTGTTGTGCAGGTGGTTTCACAGGCAACGCGGCTCATAGGGTCCTGCTCCAACATTGCATCAAGAATACCGTCTGAAATCTGGTCACAGATTTTATCGGGGTGACCTTTAGTAACAGATTCACTTGTAAATAAAGTTTTAGACATATAAAAGACCTCTTTCCTGTTTGAATAAAAAAGCATATTAAGGATAAAAAAACACACGCTGTTCGAGCGTGTGGGGATTATTTCATCACTCGGTACAGCCGCAGGTATTAGCACCTTACATATGCAGGTTGCTGTGGCTTCATCGGGCCTGTCCCTCAGCCACTCTTGATAAATACTTATTAAGTTTATAACAATAATACAACAATAGTTTTAAAATGTCAACATAAAAATAATTTGTTAATATTGCACAACTAAAAATGCAAAAATTTGTCATATAAGTTAAATCTTTTTAGTGCACCTTGTTGCAATTTATTTATAATTAGTTTATAATTATATTAATGTAATATTTCAAATATTGCTATTTTAAGGAGGAAATTTATATGGCAAAGAAAACCGTTTTTATTACCGGTGGTACCGGTAATATGGGTTGGGCTGCTGTGCAGGAAATGATTAAGCATCCAAGCGACATCAATATTAAAATGCTTGCAAGAAAAAGCCCAAAGAACGAGGAAAAGCTTAAGCCTCTTATGGCTAAGCCCAATGTTAAGATTGTATGGGGCGACCTTGCGGATTATGATTCAATCCTTGAAGGCGTAACAGGCTCCGACTATGTTCTTCATGTTGGCGGTATGGTATCCCCTACTGCAGACTGGAAGCCTTACAGAACGCAGGCAACCAACATCGGTGCAGCACAGAATAACTGCAAGGCCGGATTATCTCAGCCGGACCCCGATGCTATTAAGGTTTGCTACATAGGTACTGTTGCTGAAACAGGCGGAAGAAACTATCCTATTCATTGGGGACGCTGCGGCGACCCAATTAAGATTTCCATTTACGACCATTATGCTATTTCAAAAACAGTTGCAGAGCGTACCTTCGTTGAAAGCGGCATTAAAAACTGGGTTGTAATGCGTCAGTCCGGTATTCTTTATCCAAACATTCTTAAGAATATGGACCCGATTATGTTCCATGTTCCTGTAAACGGCGTACTTGAGTGGTGTACTGTTGAGGACTCAGGTCGTCTTATGTGCAACCTTGTTCTTGAGGATAAGG
>CALYNN010000101.1 GCA_945221685.1 uncultured Clostridia bacterium
GACAGGTTCTTTCTTATGTAACTAAGGAAGATGTTGTTAAAAAGCTTTTTGATGAAATTGCTCCCAAGTATGCAGATAGAAACGGTGGTTACTGCCGTATTATCAAAACAGGCCCTCGCAGAGGCGATGCTGCAGAAATGTGCATTATCGAGCTTGTTTAAGATAATATAATAAATCATTAAAAGCGGTGCTTCGGCACCGCTTTTTTGAATATCTTTTATCGCTCGCGAAACAAAAACACATCAGCCTCTAAAAAAAAGATATATACTGCTTGTCATTTTTCTAAATATATGATATATTTAAAAGAGTATTACTGCGATTATAATAATCATTTGTCACAATTTACAGAATGTGAAAACATATAAATACAGACAAAAAATAAACAGGAGAATGATTATGCTATCTTTGGTAATTCCTTGCTATAACGAGGAAGAAAATGTTGAAAATTTTTATAATGAAACAGTGAAAGCCTTTAAGGGAAAAATCGAAAGCTATGAGTTTGTTTTTGTTGATGACGGAAGTAAGGACAAAACTCTTGAAAGGCTTCATAAGCTTGTAAGTGAAAAAACAGAAAATATCCAGGTGCTTTCCTTTAGCAGAAATTTCGGCAAGGAATCGGCAATCTATGCGGGACTCAATAATGCAAGGGGAGATTATGCCTGCATTATTGACGCTGACCTTCAGCAAAGGCCTGAGGTTGTTGTTGAAATGATGGATATAATTACAAATAACAGTGATGTGGACTGCGTTACCGCTTATCAAGAAAAGCGCAGAGAAAGCAAGATTATGTCTGCTTTCAAATCTTCATTTTACAAAATTATTAACCGTGTGTCCGATGTGGATTTTGTTAACGGCGCATCGGATTTCCGTCTGATGAACAGGGCAATGATAGATGCCGTTATTAATATGGGCGAGTATCACAGATTTTCAAAGGGCATATTCAGCTTTGTAGGCTTTAATACGCAGTATATTCCCTATGTTGCCGCGGAAAGAGAAAACGGAGAATCTAAATGGAGCTTTGTAAAGCTGTTAAAATATGCCTTTGAGGGTATTGTATCCTTTACCTCTTTTCCCTTGAAGCTTGCTTCATATACCGGCATTATTTCATCTGTTATTTCCGTTATTTATCTCTTGGTTGTAGTTATTCAAAAGTTAGCCTTCGGAATTAATGTTCCCGGCTATGCAACAATAGTAGTTCTCCTTTTGCTCTTAGGCGGGCTGCAGCTTTTCTGCCTTGGCATTTTAGGCGAGTATCTTGCAAAGGTTTACGACCAGGTTAAAAACAGACCGATATATATTCTCAAAGAGCATATTACAAACAGTGATAACAAATGAAAAAGTAGTTTTTTAAATACAAGAAAATAATTACCTATTGTTATTTTCGGAAGGGAAAAGGAAAGCAAAAATGACTGACAGCGTAAAAAAACTAAAAACAAAAGGAACTCCCGTATATGCAGTTTATCTACTAATATTTATACTGCTTCTTTTTCTTTGCTATCTGTTTCCTTATACGGTTGATGATTGGGCATGGGGAGGCCCCGTAGGAATTGAAAGGCTTAATAACTGGTTTGCGGATTACAGCGGCAGGTATGCAGGTAATCTTATTGTGCTTGCGCTTACACGGTCTAATTTACTGAAAACAGTTACTATGGCTTTGGTTGATACAGGCATTATTGTTTTGCTAAACGAGCTTACAGGCAGAAACCGCCTTGGGTTTTGGCTTATAACTACCTCAATGGTTCTTATGCCAACGCAGATTTTGCGTCAGGTTATTCCGTGGACAAGCGGCTTTGCCAATTACACCGTTTCAATTTTTCTTACTCTTATATACATTTATGAGGTAAGAAATTTATATACCCAATGTCCCGATAACAGTATAAAGAAAAGTATTCCCTTACTGCTTCTCGGCTTCGGCGGTGCTATGATAGTTGAGCATGTTACCTTTTATAATGCCGTTCTCGGCGCGTGGGTAATATTTTATGTTGCGTTAAAATACCGAAAGGTCAGAATTCAGCATATAGCGTATTTTGCAGGTACGGCGGCAGGAACCCTGCTGATGCTCAGTAACGGCGCATATGCAAATACTGCCAAGGGCGAAGACTTTTACAGGTCTGTGGCTAAAACAGGTATTCTGGAAAAAGCATATACAAACTTTACTGAATTTATAATGACAAACGGCTTTTTCTTTTGCTGCGTTGTTGTTTTGCTTACGACTCTTGTATGTGCCGCTTTAGCTGTCAGCACCGTAAAAAAGGCAGGTAAGCTTCAAAATATAATCTGCTTTACCGCACTTGCTCCCATGCTGGCTTATTCCGCAATTAGCTGGATATTCTGTATCCGTATTTATGTAAAGAATTATTCTATTAGCGAAAAATGGTATATTGCAGTTGCCGCGGCTACTGTAATTTATGTTCTTTCACTGTTTGCTTTTATTGCCTTTGCGGCAGTAGATAAGATTGCTAAAATCAAGCTGTTGTTTGTTTTTTGCAGTATTTTTGTTGTAATGCTTCCTTTGCTTATTGTTTCACCTATAAACAGCCGTTGTCTGTTTGCATCTTATGTGTTTGAGGTTTATTTGATAGCAGAGCTTTTCAACAGTATTGATGACGGCTTTAAGAAAAAAATGGACACGCTTTCAGTGTTGTTTATTATGATAAGTATGTGCGGAATGATTATCCTGTTCAGTGTATATACCGATATTCACAATGCCGACTGCGAAAGAATCGAAAGGGCGAGAGAGGAATCCAAAACAAGTCAGGTAATTGAGGTTAAGGATTTACCCCACAGAAAATATGTTTGGGGCAGCGAATTAAGTCACGATATGTGGAAGGACCGATACAAGCAGTTTTACGGCATCGACGAAAATGTTGAAATCATCGGTACAAAATAGACTGTTCCTAATGTTAAACCGAATAAAGCTAAAAGCAAGACCTTATAAATCAAGGCCTTGCTTTTTTGTTTATATAATGACTTCTTTTTTGTCACAAATTTTGATAAGCATATACCAATATTATGTAGCCTAAAATAATATCGGTTACCATATCGGCTTTTGTATGTCGGAATTTAAAATCAAAAAGGATTTATATTATGAACAGAAAATTACACTTAAGCAAAAATTTTAAATCAGCCGCAATAGGCTATGCGGTAATATTTGTGCTACTGCTTTGTCTTTGCTATCTTTTTCCTTATACAGGTGATGATTGGGCGTGGGGCGGTCCTATCGGTATCGAAAGGCTTAATAACCGATTTGATAATTACAGCGGCAGATATGTCGGAAATCTTATTGTGCTTGCGCTTACAAGGTCTAATATTCTTAAGGCTGTTGTAATGGCACTTTGTCTTACGGGTATTGTAATGCTTGTTAACAAGCTGACAGGCGAGGAAAAAAACGGAATTTTTTTAATAAGCGCCGTTTTGTTATATATGCCGGTTACTCTTTTACGGCAGGCGATTGTGTGGACAAGCGGCTTTTCAAACTATACAACATCAATTTTTCTAACGCTGATTTATATTTATTATACCCGTAATATTTATTCATCAAGTGTGCCTAAATATCCGCTGTGGCATATAGCACCTCTTTGCCTGCTTGGCTTTGTAAATACATTAATTGTGGAGCATATTACCGTATATAATATATTGCTTTCGCTTTATGTGACAGTCTATGCTTTAATTAGATTTAAAAGGGCTTTTGTTCAGCACATAGCCTATTTAGCAGGAGCCGTAGCAGGCACCTTAACAATGCTTTCAAATCCTGTTTATAAATCAGTTTTAAACGGCGACGATAAGTACAGAACTATCGGAAGCGGCGGCTTAGGCGAAATTGTATTAAAGGCCGGAAAGGCTTATTTTGATACGGTTATGCCCGAGGGATTTTTAAATAACTTCGTGCTGAATTTATTTCTTGCAGCTGTGTGCATAGCTGTTTGGTATTGCGTAAAAGACAGACTGTCAAATAAATCGAGAGTGATAGGCGGAATGTCGCTGGCAGTAATTGTTATGTATGCCTCTCTTTCTCTTATGAATAGAGTCGGCAGTGTTGATGCAACAGGAGCCCTTGTCTATGCCCTGGGAGGAGCAACGGCAATCTATATTTTGGCAGTATTTATTTTTTTAATTATTTTGCCCTTTGCGGCACAGGAAAAGGCAAAGCTTCTTTTTATTTTCGGAAGCACCGGTTGTATGATTGCTCCGTTGTTAGTTGTTACACCTATCGGAAGCAGATGCTTTTTTGCACCGTATGTAATGATTTTGCTTCTTGCAATGGAGCTGTATTCCAATATAGACGAGGCCGTAAAAGCAAAGGCGTCGTTGCTTACAAGATCGGCGGCATTGGCATCTGTTGCGGCAATAGTATTTCTGTTTTATATATATTCAACAATTTACAGTGCAAACATATCTCGAGTAGAAAAGGCTCGTGAGGATTCTGTTAAGCAGAGCGTTGTTGAGGTTTGTCGGCTACCCTATAAAAAATATGTGTGGTGCAGTGATGTTGATAAGGAGATTTGGGCAAAAAGATTTAAGCAGTTTAACGGTATTGATGAAAATGTAAAAATAATCGGCAAAAAATAAAAAATTTTCTGTCACAAAAATGAAATTTGCCGCACATATATATTAAAGCATAATGCATATATTGACAAAGTATGTTATTTATGTTTTCTTATTATTACGGAATATTATTATTTTTACAAATTTCAGAAAAGAGTAAAGCGCTTTATTATGACGACGGCAGAAAACAATAAAAAAGACATAGAAAAAATCATCAGCGAATGTGAGCGTTACAGGCAACAGCTTATATGCTACTGCCTTCATTACGATTGTACTGTTGATGAGGCGGAGGATTGCGTCTCGCAGGCGTTTGAGGCAATGCTCGAAAGCCTGACAAAAAATATTGAAATAAAAAGTCCGAGAGCCTGGCTTTATAAGGTAACTCTTGTGCAGGTGCGAAAGCTTGAAAAGCAAAAGGCAAAGGAAAAAATATTTGAATTTACAGATAGTGACGAAAAGCAGCAGGTTATCGACAGTATTGCCGAAAGCGTTGATTTCTGTAACGAGCTGGTAACGGAAAGCGCAATAAATCAGTGCGCCGTCAAAATAATTTCTCGGCTTGACAGCAACGAAAGGCGTTTGTATCTGCTTTACTACCGCAAGGGTAAGCCTTATAAGGAGATTGCAAAGGTACTTGATATTACCGAGGTCAGCGTAAGAAAGCGAAGCGAAAGGCTGAAGAAAAAGCTCCACAGGCTGATTAAAGAATACGGCGACGAAATATACATACTTGATAACACGCGAAAGGGAGGTGCAGGTAATGAATAAAAAAGAAATTAAAAGGCTTAAAAGAGCAATGAAATCAGGTTGTGAAAGCTTAACAGAAGAAGATATCAAGAATATGATAGACGAAGAGCTGATGAAGGATGAAAGCGAAATAGATACCGATTTTATTGATACCTGCTTTTCACTCCTTGATTCTAAAAATGGCCAAAGCGGCAAGGCAAAAATAAAATTGCGCACCTCCGCAAAAATTCTTATTGTGGCGGCGGCAGTGCTTACGGTATTTGTTTCCACTCTTACCGTTGCCGCACAGGTAGCCGATGTAAACCCCATAGAAAAAATTGCCGACATAGTGGGAATTGAAGCTAAAAAGAGCAGTAATAAAAAGCAGAATGTTAAGGCTGAAAAAAAGGAAAAAAACACAAAGGACGATGTTGAGCTTTGCACCGTGCCCGATTTTATTACCGCTCAGGTTTATTATAGCGATGTTGAGGAAAATGAGGAGTGGAACGAGTGCTTTGATATTGAGCTTGTGGGTGAATACAGCGATGATGTTCCAACAGGTGTTATTATGTATCAAAGCCTTGAAGCAAATAAAAAGACAGAAAAGGGCTCAAGGCTTGTGCTTACATACAGCCTCGGTGTGCATATGCAGCAGTTGCCGGAGGTTTACGGTATGACTGTTGCAGAAGCC
>CALYNN010000102.1 GCA_945221685.1 uncultured Clostridia bacterium
GAGCTTGGTTCAGGCTCATTTATTCCCGGCTTTGAGGAGCAGGTTGCAGGTCATAAGTCAGAGGAGGAATTTGATGTTAATGTAACATTCCCCGAGGACTATGCTCAGGAGCTTGCAGGCAAGGACGCTGTTTTCAAGTGCAAAATTCACGAAATTAAAACAAAGGAAATGCCTGAGCTTGATGATGATTTTGCAAAGGATGTTTCCGAATTTGATACTCTTGACGAGCTTAAGGAAGACCTTAAGAAGCAGATTTCCGAGAAGAAGTCTTCTGAAGCTAAAACCGATTTTGAAAATCAGCTTATAGAGCAGGTTGTTGAAAATATGGAGGTTGAAATTCCCGAATGTATGTTCGAACAGAGAACTGATGAGATGATTCAGGATTACGCCTACAGACTTCAAATGCAGGGAATTGACCTTAATACATATCTCAGCTATCTTGGTCAGGATATGGATTCATTTAAGGCGTCCTTCAGAAGCGGTGCAGAAAATCAGGTTAAGGCTTCCATTGCTCTTGAGGCAATAGTTAAGGCTGAAGGCATTGAAGCAACTGAAGAAGAAATTGAAGCTGAGGTTGCAAAGCTGGCAGAGCAGTATTCAATGGAGGCTGAGCAGGTTAAAACCGCTGTATCAGCAGAGCAGCTTGCTTCCGATATTAAAACAAGAAAAGCAGTAGAGCTTATTGTTGACTCTGCTGTTAAAGAGTAATTATCAGATTAGCTTTACATTTAAGGATTGGTGATAACTATGGCATTAGTGCCTTATGTTCTTGAACAAACAAGCGCCGGAGAGCGCTCAATGGATATTTATTCCAGACTTTTGAACGACAGAATTATTGTTCTTTCGGATGAGGTTAATTCTACAACGGCGTCACTTGTTGTTGCTCAGCTTTTGTTCCTTGAAGGACAGGATAGCGAAAAGGATATCAGCCTTTACATTAACAGTCCCGGCGGTTCCGTAACAGACGGTATGGCTATTTATGATACAATGCAGTATATTAAATGCGATGTTTCCACAATCTGCATTGGTATGGCGGCTTCTATGGGTGCGTTTCTTCTTTCAAGCGGCGCAAAGGGCAAAAGAATTTGCCTGCCCAACGCAGAGGTTATGATTCACCAGCCCTTAGGCAGAACCGAGGGCCAGGCAACTGAAATTGAAATTGCCGCTAATCACATTTTGCGCACAAAGAAAAAGCTTAATTCAATAATGGCGGAAAACTGCGGAAAATCTCTTGAAGAAATGACTGCCGCCACCGACCGTGATAACTGGCTTACAGCTCAGGAGGCACTTGAATTCGGCCTTGTTGACAAGGTTATTGATAAAAGATAAGGTAGGTTTTTATGGCACGAGATGATTCCAGACACTCTGTGGCTAGGTGCTCCTTTTGCGGAATATCCGAGGCAATGGTTCACAAGCTTCTTGAGGGGCCGGGTGTGTTTATCTGCGATGAATGTGTAAGCATTTGTAACGATATTATCAACGAAACGGCTTCCTCTGAAATTCCTCACACCAAGGAAACAAGCGAGGATATTACGCTTCCTACTCCCGAGGAAATTAAACAAAAGCTTGATGAATATGTAATCGGTCAGGACGACGCGAAAAAAGCTCTTTCCGTAGCTGTTTATAACCATTATAAGCGGATTTACAGCGGCGGAAGCATCGACGATGTTGAGCTTCAAAAAAGTAATGTTCTTCTGTTAGGACCCACTGGCGTAGGTAAAACAATGCTTGCCCAAACCCTTGCTAAAATTTTAAATGTTCCTTTCGCCATTGCCGATGCTACAACCCTTACCGAAGCAGGCTATGTCGGCGAGGATGTTGAAAACATCTTGCTCCGTCTTATACAGGCGGCTGAGTTTGATATCGAAAAGGCTCAGCGCGGCATTATCTATGTTGACGAAATTGACAAAATTTCAAGAAAAAGCGAAAATCGTTCAATAACAAGAGATGTCAGCGGCGAAGGCGTTCAGCAGGCTCTTCTTAAAATTCTTGAGGGTACTGTTTCAAATGTTCCCCCCGGAGGAGGACGGAAACATCCTCAACAGGAATTTATTCAAATTGATACTACAAACATTTTGTTTATTTGCGGCGGTGCCTTTGACGGAATAGATAAGATTATCGAAAAGCGTATCGGCGGAACTGCTCTCGGCTTTGGTGCAGAGGTAAAAAATAAGAGCGACGACGGTAAAAGCGTTCTTAAGCAGGCAATTCAGCACGATCTTGTTAAATTCGGTCTTATACCGGAGTTAATCGGTAGAATTCCCGTCATTGCCGTACTTGACGATTTAGACAAGGACTCGCTTATAAGAATAATGAAAGAGCCGAAAAATTCAATTTTACGGCAGTATGTTAAGCTTTTTGAGCTTGATAATGTTGAGCTTACCTTTGACGACGCCGCATTAGAGGCTATTGCCGATATTACACTTGAAAGAAAAACAGGTGCAAGAGGCTTAAGAAGTGCTTTTGAAAATGTTCTGAACGAATTGATGTTTTCTGTTCCCGGTGATTCTACAATCATTAAGGTAAATATTACCGAGGGTTGCGTAAGAAACGGTGACGAACCCGAAATTTTAAGAAGCAGCCGAAAAGAAAACGTCAGATTAACAAGGGATATATTAAAAAATGCGTAAAAAAGGGCAACATTTTGTTGCCTTTTTTATTTTATTAGTATATAATCTATAGTAATTATTTTAGATTATTTGATTGTAGGTTTTTTAATGAACGATTTTATTATTAATGAAAGCATTGCGGAGCTGCCCGTTATTCCTTTAAGGGGACTGGTGGTTTTTCCGAAAATGATATTGCACTTTGATGTTGGCAGAAAAAAGAGCATCGAAGCCTTAAAGGACGCAATGCAGGAAGGTCAAAGGGTTTTTCTTGTTTGCCAAAAGGATGCTTCGATTGACGAGCCGAATATTGATGATTTATACGATATCGGTGTTATTTGTAATGTTAAGCAGATGATTAGAATACCCAACAGCGACAATCTGCGTGTTGTTGTGGAGGGCGTATGCAGAGCAACGCTTATATCTTTTACCCATTATAAGCCGTTCATTTCTGCGGCGGTAGATATTATTGAGGAAAACGACAATGAAGAAAGCTCCCGCGAAGATGTTGCTTATCAGCGCATAGCAAAGAAGGAATTTGAAAATTATGTTTCCCTTATGCCTAAGATTAACAGCGATGTAATTGCAAAGGTTGTTTCAATTAAGAAAAGCGGTGAGCTTGCCGATTACATCTGCTCTAATACCTTTTTAGATTATACCGATAAGCAGAGAATATTAAATATTACCGATTGCTCAAAGCGCCTTGCAGAGCTCCTTGTCCTTCTAAAAAAAGAGGTTTCTGCATTAGAAATCGAGCTTGAAATACAGGATAAGGTTCAGCAGGAAATTGATAAAAACCAAAGAGAATATTATCTGCGTGAGGAGATGAAGGTTATTGCCGAAAGCCTCGGCGAAGCCGAAAATCCCGTTGAGGAGGCAGACGAATACCGTCAAAAAATTTCTGCGTTATCCTGTGATGAAAGCATCAGCCAAAGGCTAATTAAGGAATGTGACAAGCTGATGAAAATGCCTTTAGGCTCTCACGAGGCAACGGTTTTAAGAAATTATCTTGACAAATGTATTGAAATTCCGTTTGGAAAATATACCAAGGATTCCATTAATCTTATCAAGGCAAGAAAAATTCTTGACAAAGACCATTACGGACTTGATAAGGTAAAGGAAAGAATTGTTGACTCCCTTGCAGTATATAAAAGAAATCCCGATTTTTCAGGTCAAATTCTTTGCCTTGCAGGACCTCCCGGAGTAGGTAAAACATCAATTGTTAAATCTCTTGCAAAAAGTATGAACAGAAAATATGTTCGTATTGCTTTAGGCGGTATTCACGATGAAGCAGAGATAAGAGGTCACCGCAAAACATATATCGGTTCAATGCCGGGCAGAATAGTTGAAGCCATTATTAAAAGCGGTGTAATGAATCCTATAATTTTACTTGATGAAATCGACAAGGTAGGAAACGATTATAAGGGCGATCCGGCGTCTGCCTTGCTTGAAGCTCTCGACCCCGAGCAAAATAGCACCTTTACCGACCATTATATTGAATTTCCCGTTGATTTAAGCAAGGTTCTTTTTATTACAACTGCAAACGATACTTCCGCCGTTCCTGCGCCTTTGTACGACAGAATGGAGGTTATTGAGCTTGGCTCATATACCGTTGAGGAAAAATTCCATATTGCAAAAAATCATTTAATAAAGAAGGAGCTTGCCCGTCATAATATTTCAGGCAGAGAATTCAAAATTACAGACGGTGCAGTGTATGCCTTGATTGAAAGCTATACAAAGGAAGCCGGAGTAAGAAATCTTGAAAAGCAGATAGCTTCTCTTTGCAGAAAGGCTTCTGTTGCCCTTGAAAACGGTGCAAAGCAGTTCAAGGTTGACGAAAGCAATATCGAAAATTATTTAGGTAAAAGAAAATATAAGCAGGACAGAATAGAAGGAAAATCACAAGTAGGTACAGTTAACGGTTTAGCGTGGACAAGCGTTGGCGGAACACTGCTTCCTATTGAAGTCGGCGCATTAGAGGGTACAGGTAAGATAGAGCTTACAGGTAATCTCGGCGATGTAATGAAGGAAAGCGCAAAAACAGCCGTTTCCTTTATAAGAAGCAAAGCTTCTGCATACGGTATAGACAGTGATTTTTATAAAACCAAGGATATTCATATACATACTCCTGAAGCGGCAATCCCAAAGGACGGTCCCTCGGCAGGACTTGCGTTTACCACTGCCCTTGTCAGCGAGCTTACAGGCGTTCCTATTAAGTCTAATGTTGCCATGACAGGTGAAATCAGCCTAAAGGGAAAGGCACTTGCTATAGGAGGACTTAAGGAAAAATCAATGGCTGCATATAAAGCAGGCTGTGATACCGTTATTATTCCAAAGGATAATGAAAGTGATTTGGCAGAAATTTCCGATGAAGTTAAAGGAGCTGTAAAATTTATTACTGTTACTTCCTTTGATGAAATTTTACAAATTGCCTTTGATGGCAGGATTATAAAGAGCAACCGTAACGCAGACGCCTTTATCACTCCCGAAAAAACACACAGTCCAGTAGTAACTCAATAGGTGATTTATGAATTATAACAAAGCATTTTTTGAAAGAGCCTATGGCATATCCACACAGCTTCCGGAAAGTCAGGCTTGTGAAATTGCCTTTGCGGGCAGGTCAAATGTTGGTAAAAGCTCATTACTTAATAAGCTTTTTAACCGTAAGCAGCTTGCAAGAGTAAGCTCTGTTCCCGGTAAAACAATTACCATTAATTTTTACGATGTTGAGGGAATTAAATTTGTTGACCTGCCGGGATACGGATATGCAAAAATAAGTAAACAGGAGCTAAACCGATTCGGCGAGCTGATGGAGGGCTATTTTCAAAGCGGACGAAATATAAGGCTTGTAGTTCAGCTTATAGATATGAGACATCCGCTTACAGAGGACGATAAGGGTATGATTACCTTTATGATGCAAATGAAAATTCCGTTTATTATCGTAATGACAAAATGCGATAAGCTGAAAAAAACTGCATATGCCCAAAGATTAAAGGAGTCTAAGGAGGAGCTTGCTTTTGCAGGCGGAGTGCCTGTTGTTCCTTTTTCAGCAGTAAATGGGCAGGGCTTAAACGGAATTAAAAACTATATTGATAAAGCAATTAGTGATGGAGGATTAACAAATGAGTAAGACACCGTTTGTAACAAAGGAAAAGGTTGAAGAAATTGCTTCGGTTTATCCTACCCCTTTTCATCTTTATGACGAAAAGGGAATAAGGCAGAATGCAGAAAACTTAAAGAAGGCTTTTTCCTGGAATAAGGGATACAAGGAGTATTTTGACGTTAAGGCAACTCCCACCCCGTTTTTAATTAACATACTGAGTGAGTA
>CALYNN010000103.1 GCA_945221685.1 uncultured Clostridia bacterium
GTATTGAGCCTATTCTATTGTCCTCTTTAATTGCTCTTGCTGGATTTATTGTGCAGGACTTAAGAGCGTCTTTAAAGTCAATTACAAAGGCAAGAAGATTTTTGAATTCCTCGTATATATTCGTAATTGAAGCGGCTATGGTGCCGTCCGCAAGGCGTGCGTATCTTCCGTTTTTATCTACAAAAACTCTTTGCCCGCCAAGCTCGAATTCACCCTCGCCGAGACCTGCGGCACGCATTGAGTCGCTTATTACAACGGCTCTGTCCTCGCCTAAAATCTTAAAGGTATTTCGCAAAACGGCAGGGCAAATGTGTGCTCCGTCGCATATAAGCTCGCACATAACGCTTTCATTATCAAGTGCGGTTCCCACAATTCCTGCCTCTCTGTGAGTCATAGGTGTCATGGCGTTATAAAGGTGAGTGATGTGTCTTGCGCCGCTGTTAATTGCTGCCTGACATTCCTGCGCGTTTGCCTGTGAATGACCTATCGATACGGTGCATTTAGAGCTTGCTTTTTCTATAAATTTACAACTGTCGAAGGCTTCGGGGGCAACGGTAATCAGCTTCATAAGTCCGCCGCTCGCATTGTATAAATCATCGAAAGCCCCGCTGCTTCCTGCCGCAATATAATCGCCGTTTTGGGCGCCCTTTTTTGCCGCTGAAATAAACGGTCCCTCAAAATTTATACCGGCTATTTTTGCACCCGTGCCGTTGTAGCCTGCAATAACGCCTGCTATGTGAACAAGCCTTTTAACAGGCAGAGTCATAGTGGTTGGGCAGTAGGAGGTTATTCCGTTTTTTGCAAGATAACGGGATATTTTTTCAAGACTGCCCTCGTCGGCGTCGCAGGCGTCTCCACCTGCACAGCCGTGAATGTGAATATCAATAAAACCGGGAATAAGAGTCAGTCCGCTCATATCCCTTCCGTCGCCGTTTATTATACCTATCTGTTTTATTTTTCCGTTTTCCGTTTCTATATCTCCGAATTCCTTTTCAAAGAATTCGTTATAGAAGGTGCAGTTTTTAAAAATCATTATTCGTTTTCCTTTGCTATTCTGTATGCAAGCTCCTGAAGTTGCTCAAAGCTTTCAAGGGTGCCTATTTCACGCCTGAATGATGCGCCGCCGCGAAGCCCCTTTGTGTAGTATGCGGCGTGGTGCCGTGCCTCTCTCATAGCCGTGTATTCGCCCTTGTATTCAATCAGCGTTTGAATATGCTTCAGCATTACGGTCATTTTTTCGCTGACGCTTACATCGGGCAATACTCTGCATTCGTTAAGATAGGCGTTAATTCGCCTGAAAAGCCACGGATTTCCCATAGCACCTCTGCCAATCATTAATGCGTCGCAGTTTGTTTTTTCAAGCATAATTGCCGCCGACGGCTCATCGACAACATCACCGTTGCCGATAACGGGAATTGATACTGCCTTTTTAACATCGGCAATTATTTCGTAATCCACCTTGCCCGAATACATTTGGCTTCTTGTTCTGCCGTGAATTGCAATGGCGGCAGCGCCGTTTTTTTCAAGCTCGCAGGCAAGCTCAACTGCGTTAACGGTGCTTTCGTCCCAGCCCTTGCGTATTTTTACCGTAACGGGAACAGAAACGGCTTGGCTGACTGCTCTGACTATTTCACCTGCAAGCTTAATGTTTTTCATAAGGCTTGCTCCGCCACCGTTCATAGCCACCTTGGGAGCAGGACAACCCATATTTATATCAATGATTGCAGGGTTGTAGGCAAGGCACTTTACCGCCGCCTGCGCCATTATTTCAGGATCGTCGCCGAATATCTGCGCGCCTGCCGGATTTTCACATTCTCCGAGAGTTAAAAGCTCGCCGCTTTTTCTGTCGCCCATTGTTAATCCCTTTGAAGATACCATTTCGGTAACGGTGTAGCCTGCGCCGTAATTTACGCAAAGCTCGCGAAAGGCACGGTCGGCAACTCCTGCCATAGGGGCAAGAAATATTCTGTTTTCAAATTCAACATTTTTTATTCTAAACTTTTCGCTCATAGGCTTATAGTATCACAAATTTGCCGTAAAAGCAATTATTACGGCTCTAAAAAGCAAATAAACTCTTTATATTTCTTTTCCGCTGTGATATTATATGTATTGGTGATATGATTGGAGCTTTCAAAAAACGATAACATAGAACTGAATATTGACGCGCTGACCAGCGAGGGAAGCGGAGTAGGCAGGTATAACGGGCTTGCGGTTTTTGTTAGGGGTACTGCACCCGGTGACAAAATTGAAGCGCATATAATTAAACGCTCAAAAAATTACGCCGTTGGTATAGTTAACAAAATTATTTCCTCAGGTGCTTCAAGAATTGAAAGCGACTGCCCTTATTCCAAAAGGTGCGGCGGCTGTTCATTTAGGCATATTTCATATGATGAGGAGCTAAAATATAAAAAGAATCGTGTTCAAGAGGCACTGACGAGAATAGGCGGTATTGATGTTAAGGTTGATGAGATAATTGCCGCCGACTCCGTAAACGGCTACAGAAACAAGGCACAGTATCCTGTTTCTGTTTCAGACAGCAAAATGCTTGCAGGCTTTTACGCATATAAAAGTCACAGAATTATTCCCTGCGTCGATTGCCGACTTCAGCCTGTCGAATTTGAAGCCGTGCTTAACGGCTTTTCAAAATGGGTTGAGGAATGTAATATTTCCTCATATGATGAAAATACCGGCAATGGCTATCTGCGCCATATATATATTCGCAAGGCGTTTGAAACAGGGGAGCTTATGGCGTGCGCCGTTGTAAATTCAAACAGCGTAAGGCACGCCGATACGCTTGTTAGGTATCTAACCGAAATCAAGGGTATGGCAGGTATTTGCTTTAATTTTAATACAGAAAACAGTAATGTTGTTTTGGGTAATAAAACAGTTACCGTATGGGGCAGGGATTATATTTGCGATATTCTGCTGGGTAAAAAATTTGTTATTTCGCCCCATTCATTTTATCAGGTTAATCACAGTCAGTGTGAAAGGCTTTATGCAAAGGCGGCGGAGCTGGCAGAGCTTAAAGGCGGCGAGGTAATGCTTGATTTATACTGCGGTGTCGGCACTATAGGCTTAACAATGGCTGATAGGGTAAAGAAGCTTATCGGCATAGAAATAGTACCCGAAGCAATAGAAAATGCAAGGCTTAACGCAAAATTAAACGATATTGATAATGCGGAGTTTATCTGCGCCGACGCTCCCAAGGGCGCCGAGATACTGAAAAAGCAGGGAATAAATCCCAATGTAATTATTCTCGACCCTCCCCGAAAGGGATGCGGCAAAGAGCTATTTGATACGGTGGAGCAAATGTCTCCGGAAAAAATCGTATATATTTCCTGCGACCCTGCTACCCTGGCAAGAGATTTGGCAATTTTAAAAGAAAAAAATTATATCGCACAAAGAGTTACGGCGGTAGATATGTTCCCCCGCACCCCGCATGTGGAGACGGTATGTCTTCTGTCTCGAAAGGAGTTTAGACGATGATGACACAAGAAGAAATGAATATATTAGTTCCTGAAAAACTTAGAGAAATAGAAAAAGAATATGGAATCACTGTGTTGTGGGCAGTGGAATCGGGAAGCAGAGCGTGGGGATTTGCATCACCGGATAGTGATTTTGATGTGAGATTTATTTATAAAAGAACAGCATTAGAGTATTTGAAACTAAATCCAGATAGAGATGTCATTGAATTACCAATAGATGACACCTGGGACGTTTCAGGATGGGACTTGGATAAGACCTTAAAGCTTCTGCAAAAATCCAATCCAACACTGTTTGAGTGGATTCAATCTCCTATCATATATGTATCCACTGATTTCAAGAAACGCATAGAAAACTTGATGAATGAATGCTTTTCAGAAGAAAAAATGCTGTATCATTATCTGAATACAGCAAGGCATAATGTAAAAGACTTTTTATCAGGCGAGACCGTTCACCCGAAAAAATATTTTTATGCGCTAAGACCAATTTTGGCATGTATGTGGGTTCGAAGATATCATTCTGCACCTCCTGTGCTTTTTGATGACTTGTATCATTCAGTCCTTCCGAATGAATTGAAAAAGTCGGTTGATTATTTGCTGGATTTGAAAATCAATGGACCTGAAAAAATGGAGATTGCTCCAATAAAAGAAATTGACGAATTTTTGCATGCGCAGATAACCGCAGTTAATCAGTATCTTGCGAATGTGCATGATATCCATGGTGCTCGGTGGAATCATCTCAATAGATTTTTCTATAATGAAATCACCAATGTACAATAGTGGATATGTTCCCTTGCACATAGGGGTATGATTTGTTTCCCTTTACTACGTACATTCATGGCATTGTCTCGTCCCATATAGAGTCGGTTGTGTTGATTGTTAAAAATCATCAGTAGCAAAAAGCAACAAAGGTTTTCCTCCTTTGTTGCTTTTTTTCAGCGCGTATAGTATAATTGAATCAATTAAAATAAGGGGCAAAAATATGAAATATAATCTCAAAACAGATAATTATAAAACCTTTGAAGTGTTCAAGGATAATGTTATGTATCCAAGGTCGTATTTTATTCCGTTTTCATCACCTGAGGCTATGGAAAATACGGATATAAGAAACGAAAGATATTCTTCGGATATGGTGGAGTGCCTTTCGGGGCAGTGGGATTTTGCTTATTATAAATGCTGCTATGATATTCCCGATGAATTTGATACTGATAAAATCTGCTTCGATAAGGTATGCGTTCCGTCCGTTTGGCAGCATACGGGCTACGAGGAGCCGTATTATTTAAATTCCCGTTATCCCTTTAAGCCTAATCCTCCGTATTTTCCCGAGGATTGCTCGGCAGGCGTTTACCGTCGGTTCTTTTCGGTTGAGGATACAAATCTAAATTACTGCTTAGCCTTTTTGGGTGTTGCAGGAGCTTTTGACCTCTTTTGCAACGGTAAATATGTGGGATACAGCGAGGGAAGCCACAACACCTCGCAGTTTGAGCTTAATGATTTTATCCGTCATGGTGAAAACGAAATTGTGGTCCTTGTTCATAAATGGTCAAACGGAACATATCTTGAATGTCAGGATATGTTTCGCAGTAACGGAATTTTCCGCGATGTTTTACTGTATAAAACAGGAGATAACTCAATATATGACTTTGAGATAAAAACAGATTGTATTACCGCAGGAAAAGGCGGCAGATATTCATTAAATATTATTCCGTCACTTAAGATAACTGATAAATGCGAGCTTTGCGCATATCTTTATGATGACGATAAGCTTGTTGCGTCCTGCTCCGTTAATCAGTCGCCCCAAATGCTTCAGGCAGTTAAGTTTGATAGCCTTGAGGTTTGCGAGTGGTCTGCTGAATGTCCTTATCTCTATGACTTGGTATTGGCTTTGTCAAAGGGCGGGGAGGTGCTTGAGGTTGTACGAAAGAGCATAGGCTTTAAAAGTATAGAGATAACAGGCAATGTTTTTCGCTTTAACAATAAGCCGATAAAGCTGTTAGGCGTTAACCACCACGATACAAATCCAAAAACAGGCTATGTTATGACTGTTGAGGATATGGAGCGTGATATTAGTCTTGTTAAGGAATATAACGGCAACTGCATACGAACCTCTCATTATCCGCCCGACCCTACCTTTCTTGATTTGTGCGACGAATACGGTATATATGTTGTTGACGAGGCGGATATAGAAACCCACGGCTGCGGACACGAGCTGCACAGAGAGGGTGCCTGCTCTCATAATCCTGCTTGGCAGGAGCATTATTGGGATAGGGTTTACCGTATGTTTGAGCGAGATAAAAACCACCCGTGCATAACAATGTGGTCCCTTGGCAATGAGTCCCACGGCTACAAAAATCAGGATTACTGCTACGCACAGCTTAAAAAGCTGACGGATATACCTGTTCATTACGAGGGTGTTTGAAGGACAAGACGCTGGGCATATGATGTTA
>CALYNN010000104.1 GCA_945221685.1 uncultured Clostridia bacterium
GCTTAGGCTTAAGAAGCAGTGACGGAAGCAAGATTTCAATGTACTGTATGATGACAACCGGTGATTCTAATGCAAAAATTGTTGAGCGCGGTATTGTTATTACAAAGAGCGAAAAGAATGAAGCCCAGCTTATTAAGGGTGCTGATGGTGTAACGAAGTTTACATCTTCTTCAGACGTTAACAGCTCGCAGTATTTGATTACAATAAGAACAAGTGCTTCTGTATGGGCTCGCTCCTATGTAAGCTATACTGTTGATACGGTTGTTAACGGCCAAACAGTAAATGTTCCAATGGTTGCCTACGGTGAGATTCAGGCAATTCCTGCAGTATAACGGAGGTAACGGAATATGAAAAGAATTTATGAAGAACCATTTATTGAAATTGAAAAGTTTACTGTTGCTTCCACAGTTATTACTGCAAGCACCACCGAAGGCGGCTGGGGCGAAGGCGGCGACGAGTACGAGGATTTCTAACTCGTAAAAGCTAAAAGAAATAGGCTCTGCTGTTTGGCGGAGCCTATGATTTTTATACAATCTTTGCAAAAAAAAGCGGCACAATTATCTGTGCCGCCTTAATAATTTGTCTTTAATTTTATGCCATTTCTTCGGGATGAAAAACCTCATCAAACCGTTCTTCAGTTAAAAAGCCTAATGCCGTGCAGGCTTCCCTTAAGGAGATGTTATTTTGATATGCGTATTTTGCAGTCTTTGCCGCGTTCTCATAGCCAATGTAGGGATTTAAAGCAGTGACAAGCATAAGTGAATTATGAAGATTTGAATTCATCTTTTCCTTGTTTGCAGTGATTCCCGAAACGCAATTATTATTAAAAGAAATCATTGCCTCGGAAATCAGCCTAACCGACTGCATAAAATTATAAATAATTACCGGCATAAAAACATTCAGCTCAAAGTTGCCCTGACTTGCCGCAAAGCCTATTGCGGCGTCGTTGCCCATAACCTGAACTGCAACCATTGTTACCGCTTCGCATTGAGTGGGGTTAACCTTGCCCGGCATTATTGATGAGCCCGGTTCGTTTTCGGGAATTTTTATTTCACCTAATCCTAATCTCGGTCCGCTTGCAAGCCAGCGCACATCATTTGCAATTTTCATCAAATCAGCCGCCAAGGCTTTAATTGCACCGTGGGCGAATACTATTTCGTCCTTAGAGGTTAGTGCGTGAAATTTGTTTTCAGCTGTTATGAAGCATTTACCCGTAATTTCGGATACAGCGTCTGCAACCATTTTGTCAAATCCTTGGGGAGCGTTAAGTCCTGTTCCGACTGCAGTTCCGCCAAGGGCAAGCTCCTTAAGAGGAGACACCGCCGCCTCAAGCAGAGCCTTGTCTTTTTCGAGGGAGGCTCGCCATCCGCTTATCTCCTGTGAAAATTTAATAGGCGTGGCGTCCTGCAAATGGGTTCTTCCGCTTTTAACAATGCCCTCGTTTTCTTTTTCAAGGCGTTTAAATGTTTTAATTAAAGCATTAACAGACGGAATAACTCTATCCTCAATACCTATTACGGCGGCAATGCTCATTGCCGTGGGGAAGGTATCGTTTGAGCTTTGGCTCATATTAATATCGTCGTTGGGGTGCAGAAGCTGATTTCCTGCAAGCTCGTTTCCTCTGTTGGCAATAACCTCGTTGGCATTCATATTTGATTGAGTGCCTGAGCCTGTTTGCCAAACAACAAGAGGGAAGTGCTCGTTTAGCTCGCCTCTGATTATTTCATCGCAGGCCTGTGAAATTACCGCAAGCTTTTCGTTAGTCATTTTTTCAGGCTTTAACCTGTTATTTGTAACCGCCGCCGCTTTTTTTAATATTCCGAACGCGTTTATTATTTCGCTCGGCATTGTTTCAATGCCTGCCCCGATTTTAAAATTATTTCGGCTTCGTTCTGTTTGCGCCGCCCAATATTTGTCTGCCGGCACCCGAACCTCGCCCATTGAGTCGTGTTCAATTCTGTATTCCATATTTAACCTCCGATTTTCTTTAATTAATACTATACTCCTTTTTGGTCACTCTTTCAACATTATTAATATTTGGTTAATATTGTAAACAATCTGTTAATAAACTCTTGACCTTATTTTGCTGAGTATCTATAATATATTTTATATGATTATCCGAAAGGAAATGGAGAATTATGGTAAAATCAATGACGGGCTTCGGCAGAGCCGTTAAGGAGATTGACGGCTATATAATTACTGTTGAGCTTAAATCCGTAAATCACAAATATTTTGAATTTTTTTCACGCTGTCCCAGGCAGTACGGCTTTATTGACGACAGAATAAAGTCTTATGTAAACTCACGGGTTGCCAGAGGAAAAATCGAGTGCTTCGTGGGCATTGAGGCTCTTAATACAGAAGCGGCAGATATTGCCGTTAATAATTCACTTGCAGAGGCTTATGTTAAAGCGCTAAAGGAGCTTTCCTCAAAATATGAGCTTCGAGAGGACTTCGGCGCGGCAACGGTTGCAAAGTTTCCCGATGTTCTTGTTGTTCGCAAGACTGAGGAGGACGAAGAGCTTCTTTGGAGCTATGTTAAAGAGGTTGCAGAGGAAGCAGTAGATAAATTTATTGAAATGCGTGCCGCCGAGGGCAAAAGAATGTACGACGATGTATATTCACGCAGTCAGTATATTCTTGATTGCGTTGAGTTTGTTGAAGAACGCTCGCCGCAAACTGTTAAAGAGTACAATGAAAAGCTTGTTGCCCGTGTTCACGATTTAATCGGTGATGCCTCACTTGATGAGGATAGAATATTGCAGGAGGTTGCAATTTATGCCGACAAGGTTGCGGTTGCAGAGGAAACAGTAAGGCTTCGTTCTCATATTGAACAGCTTCGCTCTTTTTTGCAAAGTGATGAGCCAATCGGCAGAAAGCTTGATTTTCTTGTTCAGGAAATCAACAGAGAAACTAATACAATCGGCTCTAAATGCTCCGACCTTGAAATATCACGCAAGGTTGTTGATATGAAGGGCGAAATAGAAAAAATCAGAGAACAGATACAAAATATTGAGTAATTGCTTATGAATTTAGTTAATATCGGCTTTGGAAATTTAGTTAACGCAGACAGGGTTATTGCGATAGTATCTCCCGAATCTGCGCCTATAAAGAAAATAGTTCGTGAAAGCAAGGCAAATAATTCGCTTATTGACGCCACACACGGCAGAAAAACAATGAGCGTAATTATTACCGACAGTGATAATGTTATCCTTTCTTATATGGATGTTAAACAGCTGGCGCTTAAATTTAAGGTGGAGGTAGATGTTGATGAATAAAGGCTTAATGGTTATTTTGTCTGCTCCCAGCGGCTGCGGAAAGGATACCGTTTTTAAAGAGCTTTGCAAGGTAAGAAACGATGTAGTTGAGTCCGTTTCCGCTACCACCAGAAAGCCTCGTGAAGGCGAGGTTGACGGTGTGAACTATTTTTTCTTAAATGATAGGCAGTTTGAGGATTTAATCAGAAATGACGGCCTTTTGGAGTATGCAAGGTATAACAACTGCTACTACGGTACTCCCGTTGAGGGTGTTACAAGGGCAATTGAAGATGGTAAGATTTGCTTTCTTATTATCGAGGTTGTAGGTGCATTGAAAATTATGGAAATGTTTCCCGACTGTGTTTCGATTTTCCTACTTCCGCCCAGCTTTGAGGTGCTTGAAAAGCGTTTAAGAGGCAGGGAGTCGGACGATGAAGAAATTATAAAAGACCGCCTCAGCCTTGCTGTTGATGAAATGTCTTTTAAAGACAAGTATAATTACAATGTTGTTAATGACGAGCTTGACGCTTGTGTTAATGAAATAAATAATATTATCAGCGCTGAGCTTGAAAAGCGCAACGCTTAATCTAATTTAAAGGAGATTTTTATTATGTTTAATCCGGATTTAAAAGAAATGCTGAAAAACTGTAACAGTCGTTACAGCCTTGTTGTAGGTACTGCTAAAAGAGCAAGAGAAATAAGAGACGAGGCAATAGCAAGAGAAGAAAAAATAGACGTTAAAACAGTTTCTACTGCTATTGAAGAAATTGCAGACGGCAAATATGTTATTGAAGAGCCGGACGAGCTTAAGGGTAAATAATGAACAGAACAGTTGCTGTTGTTGCCGTTGAGAAAACCTTTTTCAACTTATCATCGGATTACGATTATTATGTGCCGACAGAGCTTGAAAAAGTAATTGATGTGGGAATGATTGTAAGCGTTCCCTTCGGCAATGCAAATTGTTTAAGAGAAGGAATTGTTGTTAAGCTATATACTGCAATTAATTCAAAGCTTAAGGAAATTGCGGCAATTAAGGATAGTATGCCTGTAATAAGCAAAGAAATGGTGGAGCTTGCCATGTGGCTTAAGGAAAGGTGCTTTTGCTCTACCTACGAGTGCTTAAGGCTTATGCTTCCTCGAGGGATAGGCAAAATAAAGTCTGCCACCTCTAAAACCGCAGAGCTTATAATTAACAGTGATGATGAGCTGCCGAGGCTTACGCCCAAGCAGAAAAGCGTTGTTAATCTGCTCTCAGATGTGGGCAGTGCCGATGTTGGCGAGATTTGCGAGTTTTGCTCGGTAGGAATTTCCGTACTGAAAAATCTTGAAAGGTACGGAGTAATTTCTATTTACAACCGCGAAAAATACAGAAATCCCTATAAAACCGACGGAGCAGGCAATGCTGATGAAATTATCCTTTCATCGCAACAGGTAAAAGCGTACAGCACCCTGTCGGGTATGCTTGCGGATGGGGGAGCAGGACTGCTTTACGGTGTAACCGGAAGCGGCAAAACGCAGGTTTACCTTAAGCTTATTGATAAGGTTATTGCACAGGGTAAGGATGTTATCGTTCTTGTTCCCGAAATAGGACTTACTCCCCAAATGCTTTCTATTTTTCACGGCAGATACGGCAATTCGGTTGCTGTATTTCACAGCGGTCTTTCGTTAGGCGAAAGAAATGATGAATTTAAAAGGGCAGACAGGGGAGAGGCTAAAATTGTTATTGGCACAAGAAGTGCCGTATTTGCTCCGCTTCATAACTTAGGTTTAATTATTATTGATGAGGAGCAGGAAAGCACCTATAAAAGTCAACGCACACCGAGATATAACGCAAAGGATGTTGCAAATTTTAGGTGCAGATACAATAAAGCCTTGCTTTTGCTTGCTTCTGCTACACCCAGCCTTGAGAGCTATTCTAATGCTTTAAAGGGAAAATATACTCTTTGTGAGCTTACAGAACGGTATGGCGAGGCTCAGCTTCCCGATGTTATTACCGTTGATATGAAGGAGGAAATGAAAAAGGGCAATAAATCTCCCGTTTCGTCTGTACTAAGGAGCCTTATTACCGAAACTCTTGATAGCGGCAAGCAGGCTATTTTGCTTATTAACAGACGCGGGTACAATACCTTTATTTCTTGCAACGATTGCGGTCATGTTATTACATGTCCAAACTGTTCAATTTCTCTCACTTATCATAGCAGTAATAACAGGCTTACCTGCCATTACTGCGGCTATACGAAATATCTTGATAATACCTGCCCGGAATGTAAGGGCAATAATGTAAGATACAGTGGCTTTGGTACCCAGAGGATTGAAGACGAGCTTCAGGCGCTTTTTCCGTATGCTTCTATTCTTCGTATGGACGCAGATACTACATCAGGAAAATTCAGCCACGATAAGCTTTTTAAAGCATTTTCAAATCACGAGTATGATATTTTGATAGGCACTCAAATGGTAGCAAAGGGACTTGATTTCCCCGATGTTACTTTGGTTGGAGTAATTAATGCCGACAATTCTCTTTATGACGAAAACTACAACAGTGCTGAAAAATCCTTTGATTTAATAACGCAGGTTATAGGAATAAGCGGCAGAAGAGATTTTAAGGATAAGGCGGTTATACAGCCTGTTACTACATATAATCAAACTA
>CALYNN010000105.1 GCA_945221685.1 uncultured Clostridia bacterium
TTTCACAACAGGTAAGCTTAAGGTTGACGGCGACATTAACGCGGCTCTTGAAATTGTTAAGTTTTTAAAGTAAGTAATTTTAAAGGATAGCGGCTTTCGCTATCCTTGTTTTATGGGTGATTTTATGTTTAGAGAAATTGAATTTACACAGGTAAAGGATAATGTTGTTGACCTGCTGAAAAACCGCTGGGGACTTGTTACCGCAGGAGCCCAAGACGGCTTTAACACCATGACTGTATCCTGGGGTGCAGTGGGCGAGCTGTGGGGCAAGGATATGGCTACCGTTTATATTCGCCCTCAAAGATACACAGAAGAATTTTTAAACAGAGAGGATTACTTTACCCTAAGCTTTTATCCTGCCGAAATGAAGCAGCGTATTCACGGAGTATGCGGCTCAAAAAGCGGCAGAGATACCGACAAGGCAAAGGAATGTAATCTTACCCCGTGCTTTAATGAAGCGGCTCCTTATTTTGAGGAAGCAGAGCTTGTGCTTGTTTGCAAAAAGGCGGCAAAGGGCAAATTCAGTCCCGAAGAATTTATTGACAGCACTATTGAGGACAAATGGTACGAGGCTAAAGACTTTCACTATATTTATTACGGAGCAATAGAAAAGGTCTTGATTTCTGATAAATAATATAGTATAATATTTTAGCTGACGGAAATTGATTTTATTTCTGTTATACCAGTGATTATAAAGGTAGGGGTTTTTCCTTATTTCATAATGTAGCGTACGGGCCCTGTGCGACGGGATGCTACGAACCTTGTCAGGCGGGGAACCGAGCAGCAATAAGTGGATTTTTCTGTGCGCCGCAGACAAGTCTGTGCGTTACATTATGAAATAAGCGGCTTCTGCCTTTTATTTATTATTAAGGAGGTAGAATATGTATCAGGCATTATACAGAAAATACAGACCGAAAAGCTTTTGCGATGTTTACGGTCAGGATCATGTTACAACTACCTTAAAAAATGAAATTATCGAAAATCGAATTTCTCACGCTTATCTGTTTACCGGCTCAAGAGGAACCGGCAAAACCACCTGTGCAAAAATTCTTGCCAAGGCGGTTAACTGCGAAAACAGCCAAAACGGCGAGCCCTGCAACGAATGTGAGGTGTGCCGTGCTCTTGACAGCGGCTCGATTTACGATATTGTTGAAATTGACGCCGCCTCCAACAACGGTGTGGATAATATCCGCGACTTAAGAGAGGAAGCCAACTACACCCCCTCAAGAGGAAAATACAGAGTATATATTATCGACGAGGTTCATATGCTTTCCACCGGAGCATTTAACGCTCTTTTAAAAACTCTTGAGGAGCCGCCGGCTCATGTAATATTTATTCTTGCAACAACAGAGGTTCACAAAATTCCGGCAACAATTCTTTCACGCTGTCAGCGGTTTGATTTTAAGCGTATTCAGCCTGAAACAATGGCAACAAGGCTTAAAGAGGTTGCGGAAAAGGAGGGGCTCACCCTTGATGGTGACGCCGCAATTCTTATTGCACGAATTGCAGACGGCGCCCTGAGAGACGGTCTTTCAATCCTTGACCAATGCTCAAGCAGAAGCAAGACGGTTGACTCTGCCCTCGTTTCGCAGGTGGCAGGTCTTGCAGGCAGAGATGCACTTTATCAGCTTACCGACTGCATATTATCTAAAAACAGTCCCCGGGCAATGGAGACCCTGTCCAAGCTTTACGAAAACAGCTACGATATGGAGCGCCTTTGCGTTGAGATGATTAATCATTTTCGCAACCTGCTTGTTGTAAAATCCGTTAATAACAGCAGAGGTCTTGTTATTTGTACGGACGACGAGTTTAAAAGCATAGAAAAGGCGGCGGAAAGCTTTACTCTTGAAGGCATTATTTTTGCCCTTGACTTTTTCCAGACTACGCTTACAAAAATAAAGGCAGGCGCCAACTCCCGAATAGAGATGGAAATGGCATTTGTAATGCTTTGTCAGCCAAGGCTTGACTATTCGCAAAACGCAATACTTGAGCGAATTTCACAGCTTGAGCTTGCGGTAAAAAGAGGAGTGCCTGCGTCGCCTGCCGTTCAAGCTGCAAAAGAGCCTGCGGCAGAGGTAACAAAGACGGAGCCACAGCAGACTGCTACCGAATCACCGAAGAATGACGAGCCCGTCGAAACGCCGTTGTCTTCTGTTCAAGAGCCTAATGGCAGTTCGGCTCCTGCTGCCTCGAAAAGCGAAACTCCTTCTGTTACCTCCCCTGTTCAAGACAATTCTGTTCAAAATGAAACAGAGGAATTTACGCAGTGGGCAGAATTTATGGACGCTATCCATAAAAACGATATTGCTCTTTTCGGCATACTCAACAGCTCCTCGGCTTATGTTCGCGGCGAGTACTTTTTGATAGACAGTCCTAACCCAACGGTTAAGGAATTTATTAAAATTCCTACTCATATGAGAGCTATTAAAAAATCCTTATTCGAGGTTACGGGCAACAATTACAAGCTTGGTATTTTTAAGAAAAAAACCGATTCTGCACAAAAGCGCGACTTGCTTGAGGATTTGGTAAATCGTGCTCAAGGCAGTGTAAAAATAAATTTTGAATAAACAGGAGAATTAATTATGAAAGCAAGACTTCCACAGGGAATGGGCGGCGGACCGCAGAATATGCAGAATATGCTCCGTCAGGCTCAAAAAATGCAGGAAAACCTTGAAGCCAAAAAAGCAGAGCTGGAGGCAAAGGAATATGTTGTTACCTCCGGCGGCGGTATGGTTGAAATTACAGTTTTAGGCAATCATCAAGTAAAATCAATCGGTCTTAATCCGGAGGTTGTTGACCCCGATGATGTTGAAATGCTTGAGGATATGCTTGTTGCCGCCTTTAATGAGGCTGTTCGCCAAATTGAAGAGGAGTCCCAGCGTGAGCTTGAAAAGGTTACCGGCGGACTTAATATTCCGGGACTTTAATTTTGTATAATTTTAAGAGGTAGTTATGTCGTACAATCTTGCGCCGCTTCAAAATTTAATAGACCAATTTGAGCGTATGCAGGGCATAGGCCACAAAACTGCTCAGCGTATGGCGTTTTATGTTTTAGGATTATCCGATGAGGAAGCCAACAATTTTGCTAAAGCCATAACAGACGCGCATACTAAAATTAAGCAGTGCAGCGTTTGCTGTAATTTAGCAGACAGCGAGCTTTGCCACATTTGCCAAAGCACTGCAAGGGACAAAAGCGTTATCTGCGTCGTTGAAGACCCAAGGGATGTTGCCGCCATTGAGCGCACTCACGAGTACAACGGCACCTACCATGTGCTTCACGGTGCGATTTCGCCAATGGACAATATCGGCCCCGACCAAATAAAAATTAAGGAGCTTATGGCGCGCCTTAACGACGATACGGTGGAGGAGGTTATTATGGCAACCAATCCCACTGTTGAGGGCGAGGCAACTGCAATGTATATCAGCAGGCTTCTTAAGCCCTTAGGCATTACCGTAAGCCGTCTTGCCTACGGTGTTCCCGTAGGGGCAGATTTGGAATATGCCGACGAGGTTACTCTTTCAAGAGCACTTGAGGGAAGAAGCCTGATTTAGCTTTTCGGAGGTGAGAGAATGAAAGGTGAAAAGCAAGTAATAGCAAACAACAAAAAAGCATATCACGATTATTTCGTTCTCGAAACCTATGAGGCAGGCATTGAGCTTTTCGGTACGGAAATCAAGTCCATAAGAAACGGCAGAGTAAATCTTAAGGATAGCTTTTGCTCTGTTGACGACGGTGAGATGTTTGTAATCGGTATGCACATTTCGCCCTATGAGCAGGGCAACCGCTTTAACCGTGACCCAATGAGAAAGAAAAGGCTTTTGCTCCATAAGCGAGAGATTATGAAGCTTTTCGGTCAAAGTCAGCAGCAGGGACTATCAATAATTCCCTTAAGCCTTTATCTAACAAACGGCAGGGCAAAGCTCGAGATAGGTCTTTGCAAGGGCAAAAAGCTTTATGATAAGCGCGCAGTTCAGGCAAAGAAGGACTCCGACAGAGCTATTGAACGAGCCTTGAAGGAAAGAATATAACCGCATTAGCGCGTCAAATAATATAATACACGGGGATGAAAGGATTTCGACAGGGTTGTTGAGCCTTGGTCAGCGAGTAGCGGAGTTGCACCGCTTAAAAAGTAACACTTTAAAATTAACTGACAAAACAGAATCAGTTGCTCTTGTTGCTTAATTAGCAGCTTGCGTTCTTCCGCGGAGTGCCACGGCCGCGGACAGAGCGTCGACTTAGTGGCGAACTTGAACGGGAGAGCGTCTCGACTCCCGTCAGGAATAAGAGAATACCGTAGGCTGAAGGCTGTTTATCGCCGTCAGCTGAGGGGATACCGAAAAGATAAACTACACTCGTAGAGCCCTTGGCAAGATGATTTTGGACGCGAGTTCAATTCTCGCCATCTCCACCAGGACAGAATAATCCGAAACTCGTTATCGTTGGTAACTGTTTCGGATTTTCTTTATTTTTGTATTAGCTATTAATTTATAGGTTTTGAAATAGTGTGAATTTATGCTTTTTTGCCCTGTTTTTATGCTTTGAGGCAAAAGTACTTGACAAAACTATATTTTAATGATTTAAAATATTTATAAAGTTTTTATCACAAAAGTGGAATTTTTAGGGATATAGTATATATGATAGGACTATTTTTAAATCTTCTTGACACTCAAACAGAAAAAGAAAAATTTATTGAGTTGTATAATACATACAAAGATTTGTTATATTGGATAGCTCTTAAAAGGACAAATAATATAGAGGATGCAGAGGAATGCGTTCAAGAAACATTTTTCTATGTTGCCAAGCATTTTAAAAAAATCGTTGAGGTTAAATCAAAAAGAACAAAATGTTATTTGTCAACCATCGTTACCGGATTTTCTATTGACATACATAATAAATCTAACAAAATAAGCATAGTATCAACGGAAGAAGATAATGATTTAACTGATTTAGAGTATTTTGAAAACTTTGAAAAAATAGAATTATTATCTGTTTTTGATGAAGTATTAGATGAGGAAAGTAAAGTGTTTTTGTACCTAAAATATATTTACGGATATAAGAGTAGTGAAATAGCTCAAATATATAAAGTTAATGACTCATATATTCGTAAAAAAATACAATATGCAAAAGAGAAGTTAAGAAAATATTTTGAAGAAGGGAAATAAAAAATGAGCAATTTTGAAGAGGTTTGCCTGCTCTCCTGTGAAAGTTGGGTTGACTCCTTTCCTGCTGAAATACCAAAGCATAAATTCAGTAAAAAGCATACTGAAAAAATGAAGGAAGTATTCCAAACAGAGCCGAAAGAGAATAAGCATAAGCTGTCAAAGAAAGCGATTAAATTTATATTGATAGCGGCAATTCTACTTTCTTTGGCAACAACGGTATTTGCAATTCCTGCTTGCAGAGAATTTATTATAGAAAAATTCTTTAACCATTCGGAATATAATGTTGTTGATACAAGTGATGCTAAAGATGTGACATCTTTAAATTTGAATTACATTCCGACAGGATTTGAAAAAACCGAAGAATATAAGTCAGATGATTTATATGCTAACGCTTATAAAAATACTGAACTATATTTTTATGTTAAAAAATATACGATAGACACAAACATTGGTTATGATACCGAAAAATATGATGATGAAAGCATTATAATAAATAACATTAAAGCTGTTTATTTTAGGTCTGATAACGAAGTTAATGGAATAATTTTCAATAATGGAGAATACATATTCATTGTGGATGGTAATATTTGCAAGGATGAACTTGTCAAAATTGCACAAAATGTTAAGTGATTATTTGTAAAAGAAGCTGAATTTTCGGCTTCTTTTATTTTTTTATCACAAAATGGCATATTTTAGGGATTAAGTGTAATGAAGAGATTAATCAGG
>CALYNN010000106.1 GCA_945221685.1 uncultured Clostridia bacterium
TAAAGGTATTTACGGAATGGCGCCCAAGGCAGGCTCTATTGTTGCAGTCGGTGAAGAAATAATATTGCAGGTTTACGGTGAGATACAGACCACAACAGCACCTGCAACAACCGAAAATGCAGACGGAGAGGATTAAAAGGATTACTGTTAATTTATTTACAATTTGTTCATAATTACTAATCAATTCAAAAACACTGTTGTTGTACGATGAAAAAAAGTAAAAGTGAGTAGATGATCAGTGAAGCTTTGGAAAATTAACAACGACGGTGAGAATTCAGGTAATCGAGGTATGTATAAGGGCTTAGAGCCTGTTGTCTTGGGAACTCTGGGATTAGATGATTTTCAATCGGACACCGAGCAAATTTACGAAATAAATATTGAGAAATTATCTGACCAATAATTCTCATACCAAGGGCAGTATTTCCTCTTTTACTGCCCTCTTGTTTTATCGTCTTTTAAGTATTGCAGTGGATAAGCAATGTAATCACCAATGATTATTGAAAAGCAGGAGTAAGAGTATGTTTAAAATTTTAGTAGTGGAAGATGATATTAATCTTAACCGTTCCTTTTGCACCTTTCTTAATAAAAACGGTTATTCCGCCAAGGGAGTAATCAATGCAAGAAGAGCATACGACGAGCTTTATGAAAGCGTTTACGACCTGATTGTGTCGGATATTATGATGCCTAATATTGACGGCTTTGAGTTTGCGGATACCGTAAGAAAAATCAACAGCGATATTCCCATTATTTTTGTTACCGCAAGAGATGACCTTGCCTCAAAGCGCAGGGGATACAGCGCCGGAATAGACGATTATATGGTAAAGCCTATTGATTTGGACGAGCTTTTGCTTCGTGTCGGAGCATTGCTTCGCAGGGCTAAAATTACGGAAAAGAAGCGAATAGAAATAGGCAATTTCAAAATGGATATCGAGGAGAGAAGCGCGTATATAGGTGATGAGGAAATCAGCCTTACCGCAAGGGAGTTCAATATTTTATTTAAGCTTCTTTCTTATCCGAAAAAAACATTTACAAGAGCCGACCTTATGGAAGAATTTTGGGACGCAGATACCTCCTCAGGACAGAGAACGGTGGATGTATATATGACAAAGCTTCGCGACAAAATTTCAAAATGCGATAATATTGAAATTAAAACCGTTCACGGTCTCGGATATAAGGCGGTGATAGTTTGAAAATAAAAAAACCGTCGCAGGTTAAAAGAAGCTTCTTTTCCGCCAACTTTTACATAGTGTTTTACTTTTTTATGGCGCTGTTTGTGGCTTCGTCGGTATTACTGTTTTTATTTGTAATGCAGCAAAAAAATACGGACACAAAATATACTGCGGTTTTGTGCATATGGTTTATTGCGTTTTTCAGCATTGCCTGCGGCTCGGCAATTTATATTGCAAAGGTGTTTATGGTTGAACGGCCGCTGAGAAAAATTCTTGACGCTACCGACAGAATTGCCGGAGGTGATTTTTCGGTACAGATTGAAAGACTCAACTCTATTGAAAATTTTAACGAGTTTGATATTATAATAGAAAATCTTAACAAAATGGCACGAGAGCTTTCGCATATGGAAACCATCAGCTCCGATTTTATCTCAAATATTTCCCACGAAATTAAAACGCCTCTTGCCGTTATACAAAACTATGCAACTATTTTGCAAACGCCGGATTTAACGGAGCAGGAGCGGCTCGATTACGCTTCGGTTATTGTTCGGTCAACAAAGGAGCTTTCAGATTTAATTTCAAATATATTAAAGCTTTCAAAGCTTGAAAATCAGGAAATATGCCTTAATAGCGAAAACTTCAATTTAAGTCGTCAGCTTTGCAGATGTATATTGAATTTTGAAACCCTGTTGGATGAAAAGCAGCTTGAAATTAATACGGATATTGATGATAGCATTGCGGTTACTACCGATAGAGAAATGCTTACTCTTGTTTGGAATAATCTTATTTCAAATGCCATTAAGTTTACCGAAGCGGGAGGAAAAATCAGCGTAACGGCTAAAAATGTTAACGGCAGGGCGGAGGTTACCGTAAGCGATACAGGCTGCGGAATTTTGCCCGAGGAGCAGAAAAGAATATTTGATAAGTTTTATCAGGGCGATACCTCCCATACAAAGCAGGGAAACGGCCTTGGACTTGCCCTTGTAAAGAGAGTTGTGGATATTGTGGGCGGTGAAATCACTCTTGACAGTCAGCAGGAAAAGGGTACAACCTTTAAGGTTATAATTTAGTAAATACGGCTTATGAATCTATAAATTAAAACAGCAGTCGGAAAAATTTCCGACTGCTGTTTTTTGCAGATGCATTAGGTATTATTGTTAATTGTTTTATAGTCGATGTACTGCTGACCTGCTTGCGGAGCCTTTCCTCCGTTTTTAACAGTCAGCATTTCTGTTACGGTAACAATTTGATAACCGTCCTTAATAAGCTGAGGAACTATTTTTTTCAGCGCCTGTGCCGTCGTAGGATATATATCGTGCATAAGTATAATCGCGCCGTCATATACCTGCTTTTGTGCAATACTGCAAATGGATTTCGGATTTCGTGATTTCCAATCCTCTGTGTCAACAGACCAGTATGCAATGGGCATTCCCTCTTTTTTACATTCCTCCTGTATTGTCGAGGACATCATACCACCGGGGCATCTGAAAATAGTCGGTGCTTGACCGCAGGCTTTTTTTATAACCTCGGTATTTTTGCTTATATCCTTTGCCGTTACCTTTTTTCCGTAATTGCTGTGGTCATAGGTATGATTGCCTATTTCACAGCCAAGCTCTATTTCGCGCTTTAGACATTCTTCGTTAAGACTGTTGATTCTTGAGCCACACATAAAGAATGTTGCTCTTGCACCGTATTTTTCGAGTATATCCAAAATCTGCATAGTTGGATTGTCGTTGCCGTCATATGGATAGCCGGGACCGTCGTCAAACGACAGGGCAACCATAGGCTTATTTGGGTCAATATCTGCGCCCACAACATACTTTTCCTTAATTTCTGCTTTTTGAGTATCGCTCCATTCGCCGTAAATGTTTTCATCACCGACTGTTATATATGAGCGATTTATAGAATAGTATGTTTCCTTTGGAGTTAATTCCTTAATTTCAAGCTTGTTTGAAGCATCTGATGAAACGGTGCTGCTTTCCTTTTTTGAAAAATCCTTGTCTTTCGAGTATTCAATTTCATATCCGTTTATATTGCTTTGCTCATTCCAGTTTAGTGTAAGTACACCCTCGTCACCCGAATATGCCTTTAAAGCTTCCTTTTCGGGATTTGTGTATATTTCAATATGCTGACTTGCTTCGCCCTCGTACTCCTTTTTGTTGAAAATCTTGTATGCCGAAACCTTAACCTTAAACACAGAAGCCGGTGCCATGCCCGAAAACCTGTATTCGCTAATTTCCGGATCAATAAGCTTTTCCGCAAGCTCGTATTCATCGTTATCAACGCCTTGGCGGTATACCTTATAACCGTCGACACCCTTTATGTTCTGCCATTTTATCGACACTTCGGATGTTGAATTTTCAGCAATTGTTACTTTTTTGATGGGGTCAACGTCCTTGCCGTTAATAACAACTATTGCAGATGACGCACTTATAACTATTGCCAAAATAAGCAAAGCAGTAATTATCTTAATTCTTTTCATAGCTTATTCATGCTCCTTCTTTACACAAACATCATAATATATTGAGTATTAAAAATCAATAACAATTATTAAAAAAAATTAACAAATTCTATTTTTGTAAAATATAGATAAAAGAATAAAATTTTTTTCTCATTTTTTGTTAAGGAATTGTAAATTTTATCGTTGACAGTTTCAAGTGTAAGTATTATTATATTACAGATAAATAATCATTAAAAACATATTTAATATATGCAGATTAATGTGTTATTGAGGAGGTTGTTTAATGGAAAGTTTAATCCTCGTCCTGATTGGTGCTCCGTTTTTGAGTGCGTTGCTTTTAAGCATTATCAAAAACGATACCGTCAGGCAAATTGTTACTTATGTCAGCAGTGCCGGAATTATAGGCGCCGCCGTCGCGTTTGCGGTTAACTATTTTGTTTCGGGGCAAAGCCAGCTTTTCTTTATCAGCGAGGCTGAAATTGCCGACTATGCTATGATAGCAGTTGAAGTATTTTTAGTTGTGCTTGTAACTGTGCTTAGCATAAAGTATAAGAAATACTATGCCGCCTTGCTTTCTATCGCTCAAACCGTGCTTATGTTCTGGTATGAATTAGGCGGAGCCGAGCCTGAAATATCCTCGCATAAAATATATGTTGACCAGCTTACTGTAATTATGATTTTAATTGTTGCCGTTGTAGGTACCTTGATTACAGTATATGCTTGCGGATATATGAGGGATTACCATAACCATCACAAAGAGTTTAAAGACAGAAGAAGGTATTTCTTCTCGCTTTTATATGTGTTTTTGGGCGCAATGTTCGGTCTTGTGCTTTCAAATGACCTTATTTGGATGTATTTCTTCTGGGAAATCACCAGCGTTATTTCCTTCCTGCTTATCGGCTACACAAGAACAGAGGAAGCAATACATAACTGCTTTAGAGCCTTGTGGATGAATCTGCTGGGCGGCTGCGGCTTTGCCGCCGGTATTGTGTGGGCAGGTATGAAATTCAATGTAACGGATATGCAAAGTCTTATTCTCAACGACGGCGCAATAATTGTTACCCCTGTTATTTTGCTTTCCTTTGCCGCACTTACCAAAAGCGCACAGCTTCCGTTTTCAAAGTGGCTTTTGGGCGCAATGGTTGCTCCCACTCCGTCCTCTGCACTGCTTCACAGTGCCACCATGGTTAAAGCGGGCGTGTATCTTTTGTTAAGGCTTTCTCCTGTTCTTGCAGGAACATATGCAGGAACAATGGTAAGCCTTGTAGGCGGCTTCACCTTCCTTATTATGTCTATGCTTGCAATTACGGTAAGCGACGGCAAAAAGGTGCTTGCATATTCAACAATATCAAATTTGGGACTCATTACCGCCTGTGCAGGCGTAGGCGCCAAGGAAACAGTTTGGGCAGGTGTATTTCTGCTTATATTCCACGCAGTTTCAAAATCGCTTCTGTTTCAGACCGTGGGTGCTATTGAAAACGCCACCGGCTCAAGAGATATTGAAACAATGCACGGACTTGTTCGCCGCCATCCCTATCTTGCGTGGACTCTTGTTATCGGTATTGCAGGTATGTTCCTTGCACCGTTTGGAATGCTTATTTCCAAGTGGGCGGCGCTTAAAGCGTTTATTGACTGCGGCTCCGTTGTGCTTGTTATGTTTGTTTGCTTCGGCAGTGCAACAACCCTGTTTTATTGGACAAAGTGGATTGCTACCGTGCTTGCTTCAAAAACAAATGATGTTAAGTTTAAAAATACCACCTCGGCAAATCAGTGGATTTCAATATTAATTCATTCTGTAATAATGGTACTTCTTTGCTTTGCATTTCCTATGATTTCTCAAGAGGTTATAATTCCTTATATCCAAACGGTGTTCAACAGTGCAGAGCCTGTTATCAGCAGTGACAATATCATTATAATGATGATTATGCTTGTTGCCGTATTTGCCGTTCCCGGTGCTTCCTGGATTATGGCAAGAAAAACAAGGTACCAAAAGGCACCCCGTTACATCAACGGTGTAAACGCAGGCGACCAAATGAACTACATTGACTCAATGGGTGAAAAAAGAAGGTTTTTCCTTGCCAACTGGTATATGGAGGACATCTTCGGTGAAAAGAAAATCTGGACTCCGTCAATTGTGATTTCAATAATCATAATTGTGGCTCTTTTGGTAGTTTCGATGGGAGGTGCATTCTGATGAGCGCAACATTAAAAATTGTTTTATGTATTATCGGATATATTG
>CALYNN010000107.1 GCA_945221685.1 uncultured Clostridia bacterium
CTACACGCGTAAGATCGTCGGCAGCGTCAGATGTGTATAAGAGACAGCGTCGGAGCCAAGACCCGTATCCATAAAAAGCTCGTGAATATCACGGCGGCGCACAGACTCTCCGTCAATTTTATATTCGCTCTCACCCGAACGGTAGTATCTTCTGCTGACGGTAACAAGCTCACCCCTATCCTTCAACGTATGGTCGGAATTATCAAGGGTAAGCTGAACCTGCGCAAAGCCGAGAGCCTTTCTTGCAGAGGTTCCGCCGAAAATAACATCTTCCATTTTTGAGCCGCGCAGTGACTTTGTGCTTGTTTCGCCGAGCACCCATCTTACCGCGTCGGAAATATTACTTTTTCCTGAGCCGTTAGGACCCACTACAGCGGTTATGCCCTTGCCGAAATTAAGCTGTGTTTTATCGGGGAAGGACTTAAAGCCCTGCATTTCCAAAGTTTTTAAAACCATTATTTAATCCTCAATTCATCAACGGCCAAGCCGTTGTCGGTAATTATTTTTATGTTATATCCTCTTTCCATAAGAAGATAGATATTGCTTTTTTTATTGCCCTTTAGCTTTGAAAGGGATTTTTCATTAACAAACACCTGATAATCTCCGGGAGGAAGCTCAAGTATTTTATTAACCATTATTCTTGATTTAACAATCTCGCCGAAGGAATCGTGAAAGCCGCCGGCAAGCATATTATTCTTTATATCCTCGCTTGAATGAAGACCTATTCGAATGATTTTTATTCCTGCTTTTTCAAACATAGGCACAAGGATTGAACAGATATATGCAGAATCATCAACCCCCGGCGGATTATATTTTTCCTCGGTGTAAAGCTCTGCAAGATAAGTATTTTTCAGCACAACTGTTGGATATATTCTTACGGTTTTCGGCTGAAGCTCTATTATTTTTTCGGCAGTTTTAATATCCTTTTCCAAGGTGTCCGTATAAAGTCCCGTCATCATTTGAAGTCCAAGCTCAAAGCCGTAACTCTTTATAAGCCTTGACGCCCGGGCAACTGCCTGTGCGGTGTGACCGCGCCTGTTTGCTTCAAGCACTCCGTCATCCATGCTTTGAGCACCCAGCTCAATGCTTGTTACACCGTAGCTTTTCAGCAGCTCAAGAATTTCTGCGCTTATGCAGTCGGGCCTTGTGGATATTCTTATGCCCTTAATCTGCTGGCAGTCTGCATACTGATGAGCCGCTTCAAGAAGTTCTGTCATATATGCTTTGTCGATAGCAGTAAAGGAACCGCCGAAAAAGGCAATTTCGTATTCAAAATTTTTATGCTTTAACGCTTTTTCTACCGCTGACCGTACATCGTCTGCCGTTGGCTGTTGGCTTTTGCCCGTTATTGTTTTTTGGTTGCAAAATGAGCATTGGCAGGGGCATCCCGAATGCGGTACAAAAATGCTTATGTTTCCTTTTCTCATAATCCCATCAGCTTTAAGGCTTCCTTGGCAGCCGCCTGCTCGGAGCCTTTTTTGCTCTTTCCTTTTCCTCTGCCGATTACATTTGAATTTAGGTGAACCTCCGACACAAAGGTTTTATTGTGGTCAGGACCGTATTCGTCAACAAGAGTGTATCCCAAGGTAATATCGGGATTTTTTTGAACAATTTCCTGAAGAGTAGTTTTGTAATCGACATAATTATATTCGTGATTTTCAAGGGCGGGAACAAGAAAGCCCAGCACAAATTTTTCAGCCTCCTTCATTCCGCCGTCAAGATAAATTGCGGCTATAAGCGCTTCAAAGGCGTTTTCAAGGGTTGACGGTCTGTTGCCTCCGTCAACATTAATCTCCCCGTTGCCGAGATACAAATAGCTACCCAAATCAAGCTGCTTTGCAAAGCTGCAAAGACTGCTTGTGCAAACAAGAGAGGCACGAAGCTTTGTTAAATCGCCCTCGGGCATTTTTGGAAAATGCTCAAACAGAAATCTTGCTGAAATTATAGACAAGACAGCATCGCCTAAAAACTCCATTCTTTCGTTTGACCGTGAGCCCTGATGGTGCTTTTCGTTTGCAAAGGAGGAATGCGTTAACGCTTCGGTAAGCAGCTTTTTATCCTTAAAGCTATATCCTATTTTCTTTTCAAGAGAATCCATTTCCATTCACCACATATACAAATTAACCGTTATTCAGGTTATTCCTTATTTCTTCTATTAAGTTATTTTGTAAGAACCAAACAGCCTGCTTTACTGCGTTTTTAAAGGTTCTTGCGTCTGCACTTCCGTGAGCCTTTACAACAGGCTTATTTACGCCCAAAAGCACAGCACCGCCGTATTCCTTGTAATCAAACTGCGTTTTCATACTGTCTATTCCCGGCTTAACGCCAAGATAGCAAAGCTTTGAAAGGGTATTTCTTGTAAAGGCTTCCTTGATTGAATTCATCAAAACCTTTGCAACGCCCTCATAGGTTTTAAGTATAATATTGCCCGTAAAGCCGTCGGCAACTACAACATCGGCGTCGCCGAAGGGAATTTGCCTGCCTTCGATATTGCCGATGAAATTGTACGGTGCGTTTTTCATAAGCTCGTAGGCTTCTTTAACAAGGGGTGTTCCCTTTGTTTCCTCCTCGCCGTTATTGGCAAGGGCAACCGAGGGATTATCGTATTTCAAAATATGCTTCATATACAGGCTTCCCATCAACCCGAACTGATAAAGAAACTCTGCTCTGCACTCGGCATTGGCACCGCAATCCATAAGCAGTATAGGCTTTTTTGCACTGGGCATAACCGAGGCAATGGCAGGCCTTTTTATGCCTTTAATTCTTTTTGTAATAAAGGTTGCGCCAACGGTAACGGCACCTGTGTTGCCGGCACTGACAAAGGCATCACCTCTTCCCTAGTTAAGATGTTCAAAGCCTACTGCCCTTGAGGAGTCGCTTTTTTCCTTAAGCACAGATTTTGCGTCGTCGTGCATAGTGATAACGCTGCTTGCATTGACTATTTCGGAATTTTTAAGATCAACCGAATTTTCCTCGGCACACTGTGAAATTACTTTTTTGTCTCCTACAAAAACAATATCTGCGCCGTATTCCTCTGCCGCAAGCATTGAGCCTTTAATTATTTCTTTAGGTGCGTTATCTCCGCCCATTGCGTCAACAATTATTTTCATATTCTCAACCTTTCTGATTGCCGAGAGAATTTTTCAGAGAAGCTATTGCTCTTTCGGCAAGTGCCTTGTAGCGTTCTTTTTTGTCCTTTATTTTCGGCTCAATTGCAGGAAGCACACCGAAATTTGCGCCCATTGGCTGAAAGTCGGTTACGGTGCTGTCGCTGATATATTCGCACAAGGCTCCTGTCATAGTAACATTTTCGGGAACAAACGGAGCTTTTCCCTCTGCCTGTCTAACAGCGTTAATTCCTGCTATTATTCCGCTTGCCGCAGACTCCATATAGCCCTCAACACCTGTAATTTGACCTGCAAAAAAAATATTCGGGTTTTGCCTGAGGCTGAAATCACTGTTTAAAAGCCTTGGGGAATTAAGAAAAGAATTTCTGTGCATAACTCCGTAGCGTACAAACTCGGCATTTTCAAGACCGGGTATCATAGAAAACACACGCTTTTGCTCGCCGAATTTTAAATTCGTTTGGAAGCCTACAAGATTATACATTGTGCCCTTTGAATTTTCGCGGCGAAGCTGAACGCACGCCCAAGGTCTGTGATTTGTTGCGGGATTTATCAATCCAACCGGCTTCATAGGACCGAAGCGCGGAGCGTCTGTTCCCCTTTTTGCAAGCTTTTCGATGGGCATACAGCCTTCATAAACATCAAAGTCGTGAACAACCGCACCCTCGGCATTAACAAGCTCGCTGATAAAGCTTTCGTATTCGGCTTTATTAAAAGGGCAGTTGAGATAATCGCTTTCACCGCCTCTGCCGTATCTCGAAGCGCCAAATGCCTTGGTCATATCTATACTGTCTGCAGTAACTATAGGCGCCGCCGCATCGTAAAACGAAAGGTAATCCCCTGTAATATTACTTATGCTTTCGGCAAGGGCACCGTCGGTTAAAGGGCCTGTTGCAACAATTACAATTTCGTCGTTTTCGGCTTCAAGGCTTTCAACAACCTGTGTGATTACATTAATATTTTTGTGGGATTTAATTTTATCTGTTACCGCTTTTGCGAAAAGCTCTCTGTCAACAGCAAGGGCACCGCCGGCGGCAACGGCATAGGTCTTTGCCGTGGGAACGGTAAGGGAACCCAGCATTGTCATTTCCTCTTTAAGAAGACCTGCGGCGCTTTCAAGCCGAGAAGCCTTAAGAGAATTGGAGCAAACAAGCTCTGCAAACAAATCTGTTTTATGGGCAGGTGTGCGCTTAATGCCTTTCATTTCGTAAAGGTCAACCTTATATCCTGCATTAGCAATTTGCCAAGCGGCCTCCGTTCCTGCAAGACCTGCGCCGATAACTTTAAATTTCATATTATTTACTCATCTGTTTTCTTTTTACGGGGAGCGGGCTTTGTAAAGCCGCAACCCTCGGTATCGGGACAGTAGAGGACATTGCCTCTGCGGCGGAAAAGTGATTTGCCGCATCTGGGGCATACCTCGTCTGACGGAGCGTCCCAGGTCATAAAGTTACACTTGGGATAATTTGAGCAGCCAAAGAAGGAGGTGCCTTTTTTTGTTTTCTTTTCTATTACATCGCCGCCGCATTCGGGGCATTTTGCCTTTGTTTTATACACAAGAGGCTTTGTATTTTTACATTCGGGATAACCCGGGCAGGCAAGGAATTTGCCGAATCTGCCCACCTTTATAACCATATTTCTGCCGCACTTTTCGCAGACAACATCGGTTTCCTCTTCCTTAAGCTTAATCTTAACACCCTGCATTTCTGCCTTGGCTTTTTCAAGCGGCTCCTCAAAATCCTCGTAGTAGAGCTTTATCATTTCCTGATAATCCTTTTCGCCGCTGTCTATTTTATCAAGGTCGGTTTCCATTTTTGAAGTGTATTTAACATTTACGATATTAGGCATTTTATCCTTCAAAAGATTTGTAACAGCCTCGCCAAGCTCGGTAGGAACAAACTGCTTGCCCTCGCGCTTAACATATTCTCTGTTAAGAATTGTTGAGGTAATCGTTACATAGGTTGAGGGTCTGCCAACGCCGTTTTCCTCTAATGCCTTAGTTAAAGAGGCTTCGGTATATCTTGCAGGCGGCTGGGTAAAGTGCTGATTACCCAAAATGCTTTTAAGCTTAAGCACATCGCCCTCTGCCATAGGAGGAAGCGGTGCGGCGGAGTCTGTCTTTTCCTCATCTGCCTTTTCTTCGTAAAGGGCGGTAAAGCCGTCGAACTTAACGGTATAGCCCGTTGCGGTAAACATATAATCGCCGGCAGTAATTTCTATCTTCATGGTTTCCTGCAGGCACGCCTCCATAAGCGAAGCAATAAAGCGTTCCCAAATGAGCTTGTAAATCTTATACTGGTCGCTTGTAAGATACTGCTTAACCGACTCGGGCGTTACATTTGGCATTGAAGGTCTTATTGCCTCGTGGCCGTCCTGAATATTATTTTTTGACTTATAATATCTCGGCTTTTTGGGAAGGTATTTTTCGCCGTAGGTATCGGCAATATATTTATTACCGGCGGCTCTTGCCTCCTCTGAAATACGAAGCGAGTCGGTTCTCATATAGGTAATTAAACCGACTGTGCCCAGCTCGCCTGCATCAACACCCTCGTAAAGCTCCTGCGCCGCTTTCATTGTGCGCCTTGCCTGAAAGGAAAGACGGCGTGATGCCTCCTGCTGCAGAGTTGATGTAATAAACGGCGGAGTGGGATTTTTCTTTCGGCTTCCCTTTTTAACTGCCGTTACAACATACTCTGCATTTTCAAGCTCCGAAAGTATTTTGT
>CALYNN010000108.1 GCA_945221685.1 uncultured Clostridia bacterium
GCGTTATCCATAATAATAGCGTCGCACTCGGAGTGGCCCGTGCATTTGCTGTTGCCGTTTATTTTTGAGTAGAAAACCTGCCTTGAATTTCCCTTTGCAACAGAACGGGACACTACATTTGCCGACGAATTTTCGCCGTCTAAATCAACCTCAAAGGCGGTTTCGGCAATTTGACTGCCGTGAGTCATAAGCTTTTCGGTAATAACTATTTTAGCATTCCTTCCAAGCTTTGCCTTTGTTAAACGCTTGGTGGAATCTATGCCCTTAATCTGTACCGTTTCCATTTCCATATATCCGCCATCATCAACAAACACAACGGTTTCGGGATTCATTATTCTTTCACCAGAGCCGTCGCCTGAGCCATAATGCTTTTCAACATACTTTACTTTGGCATTTTTGCCGATATGGAAGGTGTGAACACCGTCGTGCTTTGAGCGTTTATCACCTGCATTATGAATACCGCAGCCGGCGATTATTACAACATCTGAATTCTCGCCTATATAAAAATCGTTATACACAAGCTCCTCAAGTCCCGTTTCGCTGATGATAACGGGAATATGAACGCTCTCCTTAACGGTATTCGGCTTAATAATAATATCAATTCCCGACTTATCGGTTTTAGTAACAATATCAATATTTTCAGTAGTGTTTCGAGAAGCGCTTACTCCGTTTGCTCTTATGTTATAAGCACCGGCAGGCACCTCGTGCAAGTCTGCCACCTGCTCCAATAAAGTCTTTTGTATCTCGTCCATCATAGTCCTCTTTTCACTCAATCCTGATTATAAAAGCGACATCCGCTGTCTGTATTATCAAGCACGGAAGGAAGCATTTCCTCTTTCTTGCCGTGAGCCTTAACCCTGCCGTTTGCCAAAACAAGAATTTCGTCGGCAATCTTAAGTATTCTCTCCTGATGAGAGATTATAATAATTGTATTTTCCTGCTTTGACTGCATTTTTTCAAAAACCTTTATAAGATTTTTAAAGCTCCAAAGGTCAATTCCCGCCTCAGGCTCATCAAAAACAGACAAGGGAGTTTTTCTTGCAAGTACTCCTGCAATTTCTATTCTTTTAAGCTCGCCGCCCGAAAGACTGCCGTCAACATCGCGGTTAATATAATCCCTTGCGCACAAGCCTACCTCCGAAAGATATTCGCAGGCACCTGCGGCTGAAAGCCTTTCGCCTGCGGCAAGGCGTATAAGGTCAATAACCTTTATGCCCTTAAATCTTACAGGCTGCTGAAAGGCATAGCTGATGCCGAGCCTTGCTCTTTCGGTAATATCAAGGTCGGTAATATCCTTTCCGTCATAGAAAATTCTGCCGGAGGTGGGCTTTTCTATTCCTGCAATCAGCTTTGCAAGGGTGGATTTGCCTCCTCCGTTGGGACCTGTTATAACAGTAAACTTATTTGTTTCAACCTTATAGCTCAGGTTATCTATAATAATTTTTTCTTTTCCGTTTTCTTCAACGGCAAAGGTAATATTTTTCAACTCAAGCATATATTAATCTCCTTTGAGAAGCATTTTTTAAAAAATTAATATATTAATATAATAACTCACATTAAGCATTATACATAATTAGACTTGCAAAATCAATATTATTATAGCTGTAATTGCTTCGTTTAGTATAATTTGGCATAAATTATATGCTTCTTTGCATCTTTTTATTACCGTAAATTAAATTTTTAAATATTTTGCACATTGGCGATACTATAATAGCGCTGAGGATGTGTAAAAAAGGCGTTAAAGCAAAAAATAAAGCTGCAAAGCAAAAACAAACAATTACTGACGGATTGGGGAGGAAGAATGCTGTGGCTTGCGTTATGCTTTGCTATGAGCTTTTCTTCGGTTATAGGGGGGTGCAGTCCCTTTGCAGTTTCGGCAGTTACCGTGTCGGGAAAGAAAAATTTTCTCTTTGCCTGTGCAGGAGCGGCGCTGGGCTACATAATATTTAACCCCGGCGAAACGGCAATAAGATATTTTACCGCGGTGCTTATTTGCACCTTGGGAACCTTTGCAATAAATGCCTTTTCGCTGAACAAAAAATGCTACCCTGCAATGCTTCTTTCATTTTGCGCAGTTCTTACAACAGGAATAGTAATGAACATACGCACAGACGCCTTGGCGGCGGAATACGCAATAACGGCGGGGGAAGCGGTGCTGGCGGCAGGAGGAAGCTTCTTTTTCTTTAGGGCGGTTAACTGCAACCTGCGGCGGCTGAAATACAAGGCACTGCCCGTAACCGATTTAAGCTGTTTGCTTATATCCTGCTCTCTGCTTCTTTCGGGCTTATCGTTTTTTGAAATAGAGGGTGTGGCTCCCGCTCGAATTGCGGCGGTGCTTGCAATATTGCTGACTGCCCGTTACGGCTCAATAAATCAAAGCCTTATAATTGCCTTAGGTCTTGGCTTTGCTTTGGGAATAAGCCGCGAAAACAGCTTATTTTTAATAGGCGCATATGCCTTTTCCGCACTGACGGCAGGACTTTTTAATGCCCTTTCAAGTCTTGGAATGGGTGTTACCTTTACTCTTTCGATGGTATTTTTTGCGGCGGCGGCTGATTTGGGAGGCTTTTCGGTTTGCTGTGTAATAGAAAGTGCCGCGGCGGCGCTAATTATGTGCCTTTTGCCCGAGGCGGCAACGGAAAAAATCAGCGACTTTCTTGAAAGCGGAGCCGACATTGCGCCCGACGGAAGTCTGCGGCAAAGCCTTGTGGTACGACTTCGGTTTGCATCGGGAGCATTGGCACAGGTCAGCGAAAGCGTTAGGGCGGTAAGAGAAAAAATCAACGCCTTAAATCAAAGCGAGCCTCTTGAATGTGAGTTCAGAATGGTTGCCGCCGACCAGTTTTTTTCTATTTCCGATATGCTGAATGATTTAGCCTTTGAATTCGACGAGGCAGAGGTTTTTGACTGCAAATCGGCAGGTAAAATAAGAAGAATGCTTGGAGAATACGAAATATACCCCGAAAACATTTCGGTAATTGCAGATAAATTTGACAGGCTGAGAATAGAAATACTTGCACCTGCAAAAACCAACGGATTAAGCTCGCCGAAAATAAAAAATGAAATAGAAAAAATATGCGGCAGAAGCCTTCAGGACGGAAAAATAAGCTGTTCAAACGGTCAGATGCTTTTGTCAATTATTGAAAAGCCTATTTACAAAATGGATTTCGGCTTTGCACAATATACCGCCGAGGGCAATTTGTGCGGAGATACGATAAAAGCAATTAATGACGGCAGAGGTCATATGATATTTATTATCAGCGACGGTATGGGAACAGGAAGCCGCGCCGCCTTGGACGGAGCAATGGGTGCAGGCCTGCTCTCAAAGCTTTTGTCGGCGGGCTTTGGATTTGATTCCTCTCTTAAGGTTGTAAACAGCGCACTGCTTGTTAAAAGCACAGAGGAAAGCCTTGCAACTCTTGACTGTGCCTGCGTAGATTTATTTACGGGAAAATGCGAATTTTTTAAGGCAGGGGCGCCGCGCTCGTACATTGTAAAAAACAATTCCGTTGCAAAATGTGAGTTAAGCTCAATGCCTGCCGGAATACTTCGTGAAATCGAATTTGCAAAGCGCACCGCTATATTGGGCCCCGACGATGAAATCATTATGATGAGCGACGGCATAACAGACGCCGGAGAGGTTTGGCTGGAGGATTTCATTAGGTACGATGAAAGCGAAACACCGTCGGCAAAGGCAAAGGCAATAGTTGATTTTGCCGTGGAAAACAACAGAGAAATGCACAGGGACGATATGTCGGTTATTGTTGCAAGGCTGACAAAATACTAAAAATCAAAACAGGTAAAGACTATGATTAAAAACAGATTTTCAATACGCAAAAAAAGCAGTGAAGCTCAGGAGGAAAGCTCCGATTTACTTCAGGGCTACGAAAGCTACACCCAAAAGGAGATATTTTCACAAGCGGAAATCATCAAAAATACTGCACGAAAATACATAAAAGACGGCCGGATAAAATTTGATACCGTTAAAATAAACTTTGAAAAAATCAAAAGGATTTATATTTTAGGAAACGGCAGTGACTTCGCCTGTGCACTTGCGGCGGCATACAATACCGAGGTGCTTTGCGATATTCCCGCCTATGCCTTAAGCATTTTTGAATTTAACTGCTCAAATCCCGTTCTTGACAAAAGCACACTTGTAATTATTATTTCAAAAACCGATAAGGAGGAAGGCTTTTTGCAGGCTGAAAAAAGAGCAAGGGAAAGCGGTGCAAAACGCATCAGTCTTTGCTCAATGGGCGAAAATTCAGAAAACTCAATCAGCCTTGGTATAACCGAAAGAGGTGAGCTTCCTGCCGCAGATTTTCTTGCAAAATACCTTACTGCATCATTGCTTGCCGTGTATATAGGCGATAAAACAAGGGTGGTAACACAGCTATATAAAAGCATTGCAATAAACGCCGCCCTCAGCCTGCACAAAAAGATTGCCGCCGTGGCAGGCGCCGAGGAAATAATATCAACGGTGGCAGACAGAATTGACTGCAGGGAGCTTATTGTTACGGGAGCAAATGTGGATTACGCCCAAAGCATTTATATTTCAATGCTTTTAACCGAGGCGGAGGATATTCCTGTTTTCGCCCTGCCCTACGACAGAATAGACGGCAGGCACTGCAAAAACATAATTGCCTTAACCTCCTGCACAGAACTGAACCGTGTACTGCCTGACTTTGATTTGCAAATGCTTGTACTGCCCTCAAACATATCCGCAGGGAAAAATACAAGCATAAGCTATGAGGAAACACTTCCTCTTTTAAACCCTATAATAAGCTGCGCCGTTTTTCAGCTTATTGCATACAGTAAGCTTGAAAAGAGAAAGGGGCGGCCTTTGCAGGAGGAGAAAGAAAATAACGCTTACATTGAAATACCCTGTAAAAATGAAAAAACCGTACAGTCGGGCTAATGACCGTACGGTTTTACTTTTGTTTACATCATATCTGCAATGGTATCGGAAAACTCGGTTGGATTTTCAATATCAAGTCCTGCAATAAGTCTTGCCGAGGAATAAAGAAGCTTTGCATATTTTGCAAGAGCTTCGTCGTCTGCGGCGGCAAGCTTTTCGACAACCTTATGCTTTGAGTTAATTTCAAGCACAAGCTGTGCCTTTACGCCCTGATTAGCTCCCGGCATAGAATTAAGCACCTTTTCCATTTCAAGAGAAACATAGCCCTCGCTGGAAAGGGATACGGGGTGAGTACCTAATTTATCCGAAAGCTTAACGGCTGAAACCCTTCCGTCTAATGCCTCTTTGATTTTATCGAGCAATTCCTTTGAATCCTCGTTTTTCTTAGCTATTGCTTCCTTTTCGGCGTCGGTGGAAAGGTCTAAATCATCCTTACAGATGTTTGCAAAATGCTTGCCCTCGTATTCCATAAGCATTTGAATTGCAAATTCGTCAACCTCGTCGGTAAAGAACAGTACCTCGTAGCCCTTTTCCTTAACAGCTTCAAGCTGAGGAAGCATGGAAATCTTTTGCACATTTTCTCCGCAGGCGTAATAGATTGTATCCTGCGAATCTGCCATTCTGCCTACATATTCCTTAAGGGTTGTCATACCGTCGCCGTTTGAGGACTCGAACAAAAGCAAATCCTTAAGAGAATCCTTTTCCATTCCGTAATTGGCATAAACGCCGAATTTAAGCTGAACGCCAAAGGTTTTGAAGAATTTTTCGTATTTTTCTCTGTCGTTTGTCAGCATCTTTTTAAGCTCGTTTTTAAGCTTCTTATCAATCGCCTTTGCAATAATCTTAAGCTGATGGTCGTGCTGAAGCATTTCACGGCTGATGTTAAGGCTTAAATC
>CALYNN010000109.1 GCA_945221685.1 uncultured Clostridia bacterium
TTAAAATATATTTTTGAGTTTGAGATTTCAACCTTTTTAAATCCGAAGCTATAGGTGTTTACAGCCGTAACAACTCCGTCAATCGCAAGAGTCATAACAAGAGTATAAAGATTAGGATGCTCTGCCGACCATTTTTTAGGTGATTTAACTGTTTTTTCAAAGGAGATCTTTTCTGTTCCGCCGCTTAATTTAAGCTCACTTGAACCGATTTCCGTTTCGGTACCGGTGGCAGAAATAAGCTTTGCAGAAAGCTTGGCAATTCCTGTTGAAAGATTATAATTTTTTAGATAAATGTCTAAACTAACATTTGAGTCCTTGTAGTCAACATCAAAATCTGTTTTAAAATAAAAGTCGCGCAGGCACACCTTTGTTTCGGCATACAGATAAACCTCGCGGTAAATTCCGCAAAGCCAAAGCATATCCTGATCCTCCAAATATGTACCGTCAGAATATCTGTAAACCTTGGCGCAAACGGTATTTTCCCCCTCCTTGATATACTTGGTTACATCAAATTCGTGGGGAACCATAGAGCCTTGGGAATAGCCTACGAAGCTACCGTTAACATAAACCTCAAGAGCAGACTTGGCGGCACCGAAATGGAGGAATACCTCTCTGCCCTTAAAGCTATCGCTTAAAACAAAGGTTTTTCTGTAAAAGCCGATTTCCTGCATATTATGGTCAATGCTGGGAATTTTACTCTTGCTTCTACTGAGCGCCTTTGGAAAAGTGCTTGCATAATAGTACGGTATTGAATAACCCTCTGTTTGCCAAACAGACGGAACCTTTATTTCGTCCCAGGCAGAATCGTCAAATTCATCAGCCTCAAAATTTTCAGGTTGATTTTTAAGTCCTCTCTGCCAATAGAATTTCCACATACCGTTTAAGGATTGCTTATATATGCTTTCCTCTTCCGAAAGGGCGGCTTCCTCGCTGTCGTAAGGCAGCATAAGAGCGTGTCCGTCCTCTTTTCCTATGCGAATAACAGACGGGTCTTCCCATCTGAATTTTGTCTTAGCCATAAGCACAGACCTCCATTATATTTATAAATATATTATATTAGCAAGGCGCTTAAAAGTCAATATAGACAAGACGCCTGTAATTTGGTATAATACATAGTTGAAATATATTTGAGAAAGAGACAGAAAAATGGAAAATACATCTATTGTCAGAGTTAACAAAGACAATCTTAACGAATACGAAAGCTTTATTAAGCGACACCCAAAAGGACTTTTTCAGCATTCCTCAAAGTGGGCAAAGGTTAACAGCGCCTGGAAATTTGAAGCGGTAATGCTCAAGAATGAAAACGGAGAAATTTTAGGCTCTGCATCTGCATTAATACGAAGCGTACCTGTTATCAAATATTCATTAATGTACTGTTGTCGCGGATTTGTTTGCGATGAAAATGATTTTGAAACCTTTGACAGACTTTTTGAGGCTATGCTTGAAATAGGAAAGGAATACAAAGCCTACTGCCTGAAAATAGACCCTGAAATCGTTATTCAAAATAAAGAGTTTAAAAACCACCTAACCGAAAAAGGATTTAAGGAGCTTAATGCAGGCTGCAAGGATTTTGAAAATGTTCAGCCGAGATTTGTTTATTGCTTTGACTACAACGGTATGAGTGAGGACGAGCTTATGCTCACCTTTAAGTCTGACTACAGAAACAGAATAAGAAAAGCCCCAAAAAAAGGCGTAGAGGTTAAAATCTGCGGAAAAGAGGCACTTGACGATTTTGTAAGAATTATGCACGAGACAGGAGAAAGAGACGGCTTTTCAACAAGACCCAAAGAATATTTTGAACAGATACTTGATTGTATGACAGACGACGCAAGGCTATATATGGCATTCTACGAAGGCAATGCCATTGCAGGAACCATCGCAATTAAGTGGGGACAGAATGTTATGAAATATCAGTACGGTGCCTCCTCTAACGCCCACAGAAATGTTTATCCCAACTATGCGCTGCAATGGGCAATGATGCAATGGGGTATGGAATGCGGATGTAAGGTTTACGATTTCGGCGGTATTTCGGGCGACTGCCAAAATCCCGATAATCCTCATTACGGACTTTGGAGATTTAAGCACGGCTTCGGCGGATATATGAAGGAATTTGTCGGCGAGTTTGATTATGTAATAAACAAGCCTGTTTACAGTGCATATAATCTTGCCACTAAAATTATTGAAAAGATAAGATAACAGGGACGAAAAAATGAGCAGATATGTTATTGACAAAGCTTTACTGAAGGAAAACATAGAAACAGTTAAGAAAAAAGCAGGCGTTGATATAATCGGCGTTGTAAAGGGAAACGGCTACGGCTTCGGCATAAGGGAGCTTACCGCCGTTCTTAAGGAAAGCGGAATAAAGACCTTTGCCGTTACCGAAACAGACGATATTCAGGAGCTTAAGGCGGTGCTTGATAACGAGGATATTCTCGTTATGCGCTCAACGGGAATTGCAGAGGAAGCGGAAATAATTGCAGGAAACGGTTGTATTGCCACCATTGGCTCGCTGAACGCGGCAAAAGTAATGAACGAGGCATCCGCAAGGCTTGGAGTAAAAACAAAATGCCATTTAAAAATTGATACGGGAATGGGCAGATACGGCTTTATGCCAAGTCAGATTGAGGAAGCAATAAAATGCTACGATATGGAAAATCTTGAATTTATCGGCGCATATACTCATTTTTCCTCTGCCTTTAGAAACAGGGAGCTTACAAAGGCACAGCTTCAGCTTTTTAAGGATGCGGTTGAACAAATAAAAAAAGCAGGCAAAGAGGTTGGTATTATTCACGCCGCCAACTCCCCCGCCCTTTTAAATGTTGAAGATGTTTGCCTTGACAGCGTAAGAATAGGTTCGGCTTTCACGGGCAGGGTTATTACCGACAGCAAAATCAAGCTTAACCGTATCGGTTCGCTGGAGGCAGATGTTATTGAAATAAAAACTGTTCCCGCAGGATATTCAATCGGCTATAACGGCTTATATAAAACAAAGCGTGAAACAAGGATTGCTATTGTTCCCATAGGTCATTACGACGGCTTCGGACTTACCAAGGAAAAGGAAATTGCAGATTTTCATTCAGTGCTTTCGCAGCTTAAAAGGTATTTGAAGAAGCAGCAGATGTATGTAAAAATTAACGAAAGAATGTATAGCGTTATTGGCGAGATAGGATTAAGCCACACGGCCGTTGATGTTACGGGAAGTGATGTAAAGGTGGGCGATTTAGCAAAGGTTGATATTTCGCCGCTTATGGTAAATCCGAGAATAAAAAGAATATATAAATAAGCAACGAACCCGACGCAAGCACGCGTCGGGTCCTTTTTTTATTATTCATTTTGTAAAAGCTTTTTTAAGCTTTCTGCCGACAGACATTTTGCTTTTTTTAGCAAAGCTCTGTACCTATCCATATTATATTGAGAGTGCTCAGTTTCCTTGCTCCATAGGTGCATAGTCCAGCTATCATCACCGAAGCATACCGCAACAAGAACACCCACAACAGCCATTTTAATTTTAGAGAGCACATCGTAATCATAAACAGCCGTAAGAAAATACCTGTAAATGAAATAGGAAGCTATATTAACATAAAACATTTTATCTTCAACAAGCTTTATACTGCCGTTATTAACCTTTTCAGTCCATTGAGGATTGATTAATTCGGGATTTTTAAAAACATCAAAAAATTCCGTCAAATCATTTTCCTGCTCGTATTCCTCTAAATCCTGCTGAATTTCAACTCCGTAATCGAGCAATTCAATAAGCCTTTGGCTGACAGGCTTTTGGGTGTTTCGTATAATCTCAAAGGCTTTTTTGCGTGCTTTAGTCAGGTAATAATAAGTTTGAGCGTCAATTTCATTTAAGGTGGGAGGCTCGTCAATAAGCTCATCTGTAAAGCTCATAGGCTCCTCAAGGGCGTACATCATATCGGCGGCAACAGGGCAGGAAAAGGAAATGCCCATCTCTCTTGTTCCGCCGAAATCATTTATAAAGCGCGGGAAGGTGCGGCAGGTATAGGGCGTATATTCCTGACCTATTGCAATATGAATATCGCACAAATTATTGTTATTTAAAAACGGACAGCGCTTTTTATCGGCAAGGCGGAAAACGGTATTTCCGAATTCGTCCTTATCAAGCACGCTGTCTATTCTGTTTTTTATTTCACCTGTTAAAACTGAATATGAGGACAGGGTATCGCAGTCGGCATCCACCTCCCAGCCCTGACAACAGGAATCGGGGCAGGCTCCCGCAATACATTTAAAATCCTTATAAAATGACGGGGTTCGTAAAATCATTTATATCTCCAAATCAAAGGACAGCCAAGGGCTGCCCGAAATTTTATCAGTCGTTTTCAAACAATGGGGTTGAAAAATATCTTTCTGCCGTATCGGGCAATACAGTAACAACTGTTTTCCCCTTACCGAGCTTTTTCGCAAGCTTTTTAGCGGCGGCAACATTTGTTCCGCTGCTGATGCCGCACATAATCCCCTCAAGTCTTGCCAAATCCTTTGAGGTTTCAATAGCCTCATTATCGGTAATGATGCAAATATCCTCATATATTTTCTGATTGAGGATTTTGGGAATAACGCCGTCACCGATACCCATTTGGTTATGAGTACCCACGGTTCCCCCTGCAAGTATTGCGGCATTTTCAGGCTCAACCGCCCAAATGGTTATATTGGGATTTTGCGCCTTAAGCACCTCGCCGATTCCCGTTATTGTGCCGCCTGTTCCTATTCCGGAGCAAAAGCCGTCAATAGGTCCTGCTATCTGTTCTAATATTTCAAGACCTGTATGGTGCCTATGAACCATTGGGTTTGCAGGATTTTCAAACTGCTGGGGAATAAAAACGTTTGGGTTTTCCTTTTGCATACGGATTGCGGTATTGACACATTCCTCGATACATTCGCCTATATTGCCTGCATCGTGAATAAGAATAACCTCTGCACCGTAATGCTTAACGAGCATTCTTCTTTCACGACTTACGGAGTCCGGCATAATGATTACTGTTTTATATCCTCTTACAGCACCCACAAGTGCTAAGCCTATTCCCTGATTACCGCTGGTAGGCTCTACTATAACGGTATTTTCATTTATAAGACCCTTTGCTTCTGCGTCGCAAATCATATTATAAGCAGTTCTTGTTTTTATTGAACCGCCAACATTCAATCCCTCAAACTTTACATAAATATCTGCCGAATCGCTGTCTGTCATTTTATTTAGCTTAATCATAGGCGTATGGCCTATTGCTTCTAAAACATTATTATAAACCATATAAATCATACCTCTCTTTAATACCATTATATTTTACACGCTGACAAGCAAAAAGGCAACACAAAATTAGAACTTCTTTGATTAAAATACAGATATAAAAAAGCAGAGCACCGAAAGATGCTCTGCATAAGTTGTGTGATTATTTTACACGGGATGAACCTTTGTTTCAATATTATCGTGCTTACCGTCTAAGCCGTATTTTTTGTCGCGTCTTTTTTCAAAGAATTTTGTTGCAACCTGACCGAACTGAGCATAGGAAAGAATATCCTCCTCCTGCTCATAATACTCCTTGATTTCATCTTTAAACGACTCAACAGTATCGGTAATCAGGTCAGCAGGACGACAGTCGATAATATCGTCATCGCCAACAATCTTCTTGCGGAATTCAGGGTCAATCTCACAGGGAGTTTTACCGGACTTTCCTGCACGCATATCGTTAAATTCCTTTGTAACCAGCTTATAGCTTGCTCCCATCATTACAGTAA
>CALYNN010000110.1 GCA_945221685.1 uncultured Clostridia bacterium
CTCATGTTGAAATGATGGGACTTATCGGTATGGGTAACAACCCGATGGTTGGTGCAACCGTAGCTTGTGCAGTTGCAGTTGAAGAGGCTGTTAAATAATTAAAGCGCAATTGTAATTAATAATGACAGACGCACGGTTTTTCGCGCGTCTGTTTTTATTTTGCCTGTTTGACTTTTTTGGTGTATTGATATAAAATATAAGAGGAATTGTAACTTATAATTTTTATACCAAAGGGTGAACGCTATGGATAAAAAATCCTACAACGGCAGAGTTAACTGCCTAATTTCTGCGGCGATTATTTTCGGTATATACATACTGCAAAAGCTTATTCACATAGTAGCACAGCCGTCGAAGCAGCTTGTGGTGGCAGAGGCCTTGGTTTTTACTGCGCTTTTGGCAGTTGTATATTTTCTTGTTATGAAATCAAACGAGCCTTTTTACGGAATATTAACGGCTATATTCGGTATTCGTATGATGCCCCCCGATATTGCTATGATTAAGGAGCTTTCACCGGAAGCCGATATGCTTTATTTTCTTGTAAAAAAAGCGGCTATAGTAATATTTTTGCTTGCTATCGTACGGCTTTATGAGCAACAAAAAAAGCCAAGACTGATTAAGCCTATACCCATAATCTGCACTATTGCGGTAGTACCCTTTGTCAGCGAAATTCAAAGCACCTTAGGCGCATTTCTTGCAGATAAAACAGGCACTATGCTTTATTCATATTTTTCTGATTTTGCGCTTTATTCGGCGGCGATGATAGTTCTTCTTTTTGTTGCATCGCGCACCAGCAAGCAGGGAGCGCAGCTTATCTGCGATTTTCAGCTTGTTGCCCTTGTTCTGAATCTCGGAAGAAGAATCGCCGCAATCATAATCAACACCTTTATTTACCATAACCACATCAGCCGCAGCTACTACTGCTGGATTGTTATTTACATATTCTTCTTCGGTGCGTTTATGTATCTTAAAAACAAACGCAAAGCCGCCGTTTTATAAAAATAAACCGCAGGGCCTATTAAAACAGGTCTTGCGGTTTTCAGTTTATCACGGCTTCAAAACGGCTATACTGTCGCCGTTATCGGTAAGCTCAACGAATTTAGGTCTTTCCAAAAGCGTTTTATTAGGCGAATGGTAGGTAAGCATTAATTTGCCCTCGGCTTCAAAAATCATTCCGTGTCCGCCGTCGTTATCTATCAGCGGAGGAAGATGCTGAAATTCACCGTCTATTTCTCCGTTTGAGGATTTTGCTATGCACTGGGCATATTTATGATTAATAAAGGTTGACCAAAGCATTAAAAGCTCGCCGCCTGCGGTACGATACATAAAAGGACCGTCGGTTATATAATGCTCGCCCTGCGGCTTCGGCTTAATAAAATACGGTGAGGAGCCGCTGAAAATATATTTCGGCTCGCCTATACTTTCCGTAAGCTCATTGTTAAGCTGAACATAGCAAACGGTGCCGTCTGTTATTTGGGTATGCTCGTGGCAGAAAACGAGGTACGGCGTGCCCTTTTTATCTACATAAAGCGTTCCGTCAAGGCACTCCCATTCCTGCGGTGTAACGGCTCCGAAGCTGTGGGGCGCAAAGGGACCTAAGGGACTGTCTGCCTTGAGTACATAGGTTCCCCTAAGTCCGTTTTCGCGGGTAAAGGTTGCAAGCATATAGTAGCCGCCGTTATACCTATGCACCTCCGGTGCCCAGTTAACCTGACGGTTAAGTCCGTACTTCTCTGAATCAAAGCAAGGAGAAGGCTTGCTCCAATTAACTAAATCCGTTGACGAATAAACATCAAAGCCGTCTGTGCCGCACCCAAAGGATTTCGCCCGGGTTCCGTACATATAATATGTTGAGCTGTCATAAAGCACAAAGGGGTCGCGAATGTTGATTTGATTTAATTTCATATTTCCTTTTACTCCGAAAAATTGGTTTTAACGATTTTTTCAACAAGCTTTTCTGTTGGAAAATCCATATAAATACAGCCGTAATAGTAACGGGGATTAAGCTCAAATTCCTCAAATCTTGGATTTATGTATTTTGAATTTTCGTAGGGGCCTTTAAAGCCGCCTGCCGTTGAAAGATAGTTAATAACATAATTTCCGTTAAATTCGCCCATACTTTTTAAAAAGGGCAAAATGCACTGCCGCCAGCGCGGCTCGGGCTTGTAGTTAAATCTGTCCTGCACCGTAAAGGTCATAGAGTGTTCTCCGCCGGTTTTAAGTGTTAGAGGCTCAGGCACGCAGGGTCTTTGCTCAACCCAGCGGGAAAAATCAATTCCGCTTCCCAAGGGATAACGGGCAGAATTATCTTTATTGCAGCGACGCAAAAGAACTATTTTGCCCCTTGCTTCGCTAAGCGAGGGACCGCGGTTTTCAAGATACCACCTATTAGGATTTTGCAAAATATATGATTTGTAAAGATTGTCAAAGCATTTTTCCTGATGCCTGCGGTCATCGTTTTTAAACTGAAAAACGACAGTCTCCGTGGGGTTTTCCTCTAAAAAGCGGTAGCAATGCTTCAGCACCTCTGCCATATCCATTTGCTTTGAAAAATGATTAGGAATACTAAACGCCTTTGCAACACCGTGAACCATACCAAGCCTGCTGCCCTTTTGGGCGACTCTTATATCAAGGCAACGAATACCCATTAAAAGCTGTTGATATATATTTGTATTTTGGCATTTTGAGATACGGGAAAGCTGCACATACTGCGTTACGCAATCGTGAGTACCTGCAAGATTAAGCCTAAAAAGCTCTGTATCTCCGTTAAGCTGTGACATCCAATTATTAAGCGTCATTATTATCACCAACACAATTATACCATTTTTTCCTGCTAAATCCAATAAATTTAACATAGATTTTACATAAACTGATTGTAATTTTAATTAATTACAGTTATATTAGCAGTGTGTATATATAATTAAAATAATAATTTTAGGAGCGACTATGACAGTTTTCGACATATTTACCCTGCTGGGCGGAATTGCAATGTTTCTGTTCGGTATGAATGTAATGGGTGACAATCTTGAAAAAATCAGCGGCGGCAAGCTGGAAACAATCCTTGAAAAAATGACGAATAACCGAATTAAAGGCGTACTTTTAGGCACCGTTGTTACGGCGCTTATTCAGTCCTCCGGCGCTGTTACCGTTATGGCGGTGGGCTTTGTAAACAGCGGCATAATGGCACTTAGGCAGGTTATCGGAATAATTATGGGCGCCAACATCGGTACAACCGTTACCGCGTGGATTCTTTCGCTTACAGGTATTCAGGGCGACAGCTTTTTGCTTAGTATGCTGAAGCCCAGCTCCTTTGCGCCTGTTCTTGCCTTTATCGGAATTGCAATGGTAATGTTCGTTAAGAGCGATAAAAAGAAAAGCGTTGGTAATATCCTTATCGGCTTCGGTGTTCTGATGATTGGTATGAACACAATGAGCACTGCTCTTGAAGGACTCGAGAGCGTACCCGGCTTTACGGATATTTTAACAAAGTTTTCCAACCCTGTTCTCGGTGTGCTTGCAGGTGCACTGCTTACTACTGCCCTTCAAAGCTCCTCTGCCTCCGTGGGCATATTGCAGGCCCTTTCGGTAACAGGCTCGATTTCCGTTTCTGCGGCGTTTCCGTTAATTCTCGGTCAAAACATCGGCTCCTGCACAACGGTGCTGATTTCATCTATCGGCGCAAACAAAAACGCTAAAAGGGCCGCAGGCGCACACCTTGTTTTCAATGTAATCGGCGTTATTTTGGCAATGGTACTGTTTTACGGTGCAAACGCAATATTCGGTCTTCCGTTTTTTGATGACAAGGTAAATCCCGCAAGCATAGCCATAATTCATTCGCTGTTTAATATTTTTGCAACTGTGGTGCTCTTTCCCTTCGGCAATCAGCTGGAAAAGCTTATGTGCCTGATAATTCCCGACAGGGACGAGGATGCCGAGCCTAAATCAGAAAGCCTTGTTGAAGAAAGATTTCTTATTTCTCCGTCATTTGCACTTGATAAGGTAAAGGAACGCTGTGACGAAATGGCACTCCTTGCAAAGAAAAACATTAATCTTTCCCTTGACTTTATAAAGATATACAACCGCTCCAAAGACGAAAAGATTAAAAACAACGAAAAGCGGCTTGACAAATACGAGGACGAGCTTGAAACATATCTTGTTAAAATAAGCACAATGGATTTATCCGTTGAGGATTCCGTAAGGCTCAGCAAGCTTTCCCACGCTATCGGCAATTTTGAGCGAATAGGCGATTACGGCGTAAATATTCTTAAAACAAAAAGGACTATGCACAACGACCGAATTCATTTCAGCGACGAGGCAAACCGAGAGCTTGACATAATGGGCAAGGCTGTTAAGGAGATTACCGAAAATTCTATTAAAGCCTTTATTGATGACGACCTTGAGCTTGCTCAAACCGTTGAGCCGCTGGAGCAGGTAATAAACAATCTTAAGGCAGAGCTTCGCGCAAAGCACTCAAAGCGAATGGAAAACGGCGAATGCACAGTTGAAAACGGAATGCTGTTTTTCGATATTGTTAACAGCTTTGAGCGTATTGCCGACCACTGCTCAAACCTTGCGGTTTGCATTATTGAGCTTTCACAGGGAAGCTACCAGACCCACAGCTATCTTAAGCAGGTTAAAAAGTCAAACAATCCAAGCTTTATGGAGTGCTTTGAAGGCTATCTTAATAAATATTCTATCAGATAACAGAGAGGTTATTTATGGACGAAAAGCAGCTTGTATATATTGTTGAGGACGATACATCAATCAGAGAGCTTGAAATATATGCCCTAAAAAATTCGGGCTTTGAGGCGATAGGCTTCGGAAGCGGAGAGGAGCTTAATCAGGCACTGAAAAAGCGAAGTGCCGATATTATTCTGCTTGACATTATGCTTCCTGCCGAGGACGGACTTTCAATCCTTACCCAACTGCGAAATTCGCCGCAGTTTTCCGATATTCCCGTAATTATGGTAACGGCAAAAACAAGCGAAATTGACGCGGTAAAGGGACTCGATATGGGTGCAGACGACTATATCACAAAGCCCTTCGGCGTAATGGAGCTGGTGTCGAGAGTTAAGGCAATACTGCGGCGCACCCAAAAGCCTGCCAAGCAGGTGCTTCACTACAAGAATATTAAGCTGGACGAAAGCCGTCATCTTGTTCTTGTTGACTCAAACGAGGTGGAGCTTACCTACAAGGAGTACGAAATATTAAAATACCTTATTCGCAACAAGGGCATTGTTCTTACGCGAGACAGGCTTATGGAAATTGTTTGGGGATATAATTTTGAACAGGGCAACAGAACGGTAGATGTTCATATTCAGTCTTTGCGCAAAAAGCTGGGAGCCGCAGGTGAATATATTAAGACCATAAGAAATGTTGGCTACAAGGTCGGTGACTGATTATGACCAAAAAAACCCTTTTCAAAATTCTTGCATTTGGCATGGCGATTATTTCGCTGACCACAGCGCTTATGGTTTCCGTTTTTTATTCCTACTACGATAAGCAAACAAAAAATCAGCTGGAAACGGTTATGTCGCTGGCACAGGCAGAGCTTAAGGAAAACGACAGCCATACCTTTATTAACAACAGCATAGGCGCAGGTACCCGAGTAACTCTTATTGACAGCGACGGCAGAGTGCTTGCCGACAGTGCGGATAACGACGACGAAATGGAAAACCATTTGGGAAGCCCTCAAATTCAACAGGCGATTAATGAGGGCGAGGG
>CALYNN010000111.1 GCA_945221685.1 uncultured Clostridia bacterium
CTTATATTTTTCAAGGATATAGGACATATCTTGATATATGGGGTGAAGCCGCATAGGAACAGGCGTATTAGCATCGGTTGTAATAGCACCGTAGCCTAAAACGCTGAATTTATTTGCCCTGTATTCCAAAACTCCCCAGCCTACAATGGCGTATCCGGGGTCTATTCCCAGAATAATCATACATACCTCTCCATTATATAATCACTTGATTATATCACAAGAAATAAAAATATTCAATATATAATATATAAATTATATATTAACGGTTTACAAAAAAGCAGAGTCCCGTAATTAACAGGACTCTGCCGGCATTTATTTGATATATGCTAACTTGTAATTAATGTCATCCATCAGCCTTTTCTCAATGGAAATTGAGTTGTATTCATCAATTTTTCCGACTGTGTCTATGCTGTCTATAGCATCGCTTAATCCGCAAAAATTAACGAACGCATTATTTTCGCTAAAGCGAACATAAGCATAGTAGATACCGCCGTCACATACCACTGAAGTATCATACCTTAATAAGTCATACAATCCCGACCTTATTAAATAAATATAGTTACAGTAGGAAAATTTAATTTTATATGTATCATATTCCTCAATATATTTAACCTCGTAAATTTCAGTATAAGTACCGCTGACACCGTTGCTGTCCGGGTTATCGCCAAAATACGACGAATTTTCGTATGCGTCATAATCAAGGTAATCGCCTTTAAGCTCAAGTCCTTCTGAGGTACTGGCCGGCTCCTCATAGTATTCCTCATACACCTTGCAGTTAAAAATCATTTTTTGCTTTTCTGTCAGCTCGACAGACTGAATATATGATGAGTCGGAGCTGTCGTACAAGGATAAGGAGGTGCTTAAAAAGCTACTGTTAATTTCAGCGGCTTGGCTGTTTTCATTACTGCTTTCATCGGAGAGCATTTCATTGGGACTATTGCCGTAAAACAGATAGCGTTGTCTTGAGTCGCCATAGTAAAATTCAAACGAATTGCTTTCTCTGCTTTTTGAAGCGCTTATTTCGGCCGGCAACGGAGCATCCGCAATAGTTGCTTTTTTAGGATTCAAATCAATATCTGCTGTGCTTGTTACATCAATATAGTCTTCGTTAAAGGGATTATACAGATAGCATTTTGCGTTGATGCCTCTGTACTTCCCTTTCTCCTCCGACTCGGAAACGAACCAATCAATTTCAACATATCCCGACCTTGAATATGCTATATTCCGCAATGTGTCAGCTTCGTATTCTTTTTCTAAAAAAGCTACTATATTTTTCTCATCGGCTTTAATTAGATAATCAATATTATCAATTATCAGCTCGTCTGCCTGCTTAAGCTCCTGCGCCGCCTGCGCTTTTATCCTTTCAACAGAAAGGGCAGTTGCCGCCGTTATTCCTGCGGCAAGAAAAATATTTATTACGGCAAATACAATCAGACACGAAAATACCCGTCTGCCGACTATCACATCGCCTTTACTGTTTTTCAGGCGTTTTGTTTTTATCACCGTAGCTAATCCTGCAACAAACAAAGCCGCAACAAACACAAGCTCTACTAATATTACGAATATCACACAGTTGTTGAAAGCAGATGTTGTATAGTAATACAGAGAGCTTTCAAAGGAAGGTCCCGAAAAAAGAGAGTAAAAATATGACCTTCCGGTTATCAGCGCGCCGATTAATTCGGGCAAATCATACGGTCCGGTTAAAATAATAAACCCACAGAAAGCACCGCTTAAGGCGGTACCGACGATTCTTTTTTCTTTTACGAAAAATGCCGTCATTACGCAAGCGGCTGAAATAAACAGAAAATGAAAAATTCGCGGATATATAAGCCCTGTTGAAAAATACGAAAGAAAATAATGATAATTTATCACGGCAAGTACAAACAGCAATACGGTTAAAGAAAGCTGAACAGCATACCTTTTATTTTTTCTCTTTAAGGTTGCTTTAAACTGTTCTCCCACCACATCGGCATCGCCCATTTTTTCCTCCGCTATTTCCGATGCTTCGTTCTCGCCATATCCGATTTCGCGGTAAAGACTTTCGTACTCATCCATATGGTCAAATAGCTCAAGCTCAATCTCTTTTTTGACTTCCTTATTTTTTATGTATGACAATACTTTGTTTAAATAATCCTTTATCATATCTTTTACCAAATAATAATTTCCGCATAAATTATGCGTAGTTGAAAACCCTGTTAACTGCCGTGGTATATTCCCTGAACTCTTTCTTTTTCTCTTTCAAAGCCGCAATGCCTTTTTTTGTTATGTGGTAATACTTGCGCTTTTTTGTTTCGGTATCCACCCAATATGAGTCAACAAGTCCTGCATCCTCCATAGTATGAAGAAGCGGATACAGAGTCCCCTCTTTAAGTGAAAAAACATTTTCGCTTCTTATCTCAAGCTCTTTAACGATTTTGTAGCCGTACATATCTTCACCCTCTAACACGGAAAGAATAAGTGTTGATGTACTGCCCTTCATCAGCTCTTTACTGATTTTCATATTATCGCCCCCAAAAACATACATAGATTATCTATGTACCTATATTATCATAGTAATATTTTTTTGTCAAGAAAAAAATTAACACGACTTGTATTGACAGGTAAATTGTGGTATAACATTCTTCACAGAGGTGAATATTTATATGATAAAAAGCAAATATGAGCATATGATTGCAAAAAAAGGTTGGAGCGAGGCTAAAACGCGCGAACGCCTTGGAATTCACAGCGGCATTTTTGGGATTTGCTGCAACATTCTTTTATGCGCGTCAAAATTTACTATCGGCTCGCTGACAGGCTCGGTATCAATAACCGCCGATGCAGTTAACAATTTATCCGACGCGGCTTCGGGGGTAGTTACCATTGCAGGTGCAAAGCTTGCCAACAAGCCTATGGACGAGGAGCACCCCTTCGGTCACGGCAGGCTTGAATATATTTCGGCTTTAATCGTCTCCTTTTTAATATTTCTTATGGGCTTTGAGCTTGGAAAAAGCTCAATAGAAAAGATTATTAATCCCACTCAGGTTAGCTTTAATCCGTGGCTTGTTGCAATACTTATGGGTGCAATCGTTGTTAAGCTTATAATGGCATACTACAACAACATACTGTTTAAGCTGTCAAACAACATTAATCTTAAGGCGGTGCGGCAGGACAGCTTAAACGACTGCATAGCGACTGCGGCAACGGTTGCCGCGCTGATTATTTCTTCACTTACCTCCTTTAACAGAGCCGACGGAATAATCGGTCTTGCAGTTGCGGTTATAATTATTATTTCGGGTATTGATATTGTTAAGGATATTTTAGGCAGGCTTTTAGGTCAGCCGCCGGCACCGGAGCTTGTTAAGAGCATTGAAGAAATCATATTGAGCCACAGTGAAATAATAGGAATACACGACCTAATAGTTCACGATTACGGACCGGGAAGAATTATAGCCTCGGTTCACGCAGAGGTGCCTTCAACGGCCGACATTGTGGAAATTCACGATATTATAGATAATATCGAAAAAGAAATTTCATCCAAGCTGAAAATAGTCATCTGCATACATATGGACCCTATTGTTATTAACGATGAAATTGTTGACAGATACAGAGCATTGGCGGCAGAGGTTATTAACAAATTTGATTCAAGATGCACATTTCACGATTTTAGGGTTGTTACCGGAGAATCACACACAAACCTTATTTTTGATTTGGTAACGCCCTTTGACAAAAATAAAAGCACTCCCCGGATAATTAAGGAGCTGGCAGCGGAATTTAAGAAAAAGGACGAAAAAATAAATATTGTTGTTACGGTTGAACACTCGTATGTATAAGTATTTACTTAACACACATAAAAGCAGTAAAGAAACGCCTCATTCGTTTTAGCGAATGAGGCGTTTTCTCGGTATTATGTAGTTTACTGTATTTCAAGCTTAAAATCCACGGCATTGTCGCGGCACCACTCGGTAAGCTTATCAATAACATATTTATTTTCAAAGGCATCAAAGCCCTGTGCTACCTCGCTATATGCCTTAAAATATTTCCAAAAGGTTTCAACATATTCATCACCCTCAAGCTTTTCAAAGGCAGAAGCTATCTTTTTATTTGGCAAAGACTCAACATACGCTCTTATAACCTCTTCATTTGAAAGTCTTACAAAGGGAATGAATCCTGCTTCAAAAAGCTTTGCGGCGTCATCGCTGGGCAAATCGCAGGCATTATAAATTGAGTAATCCATTCTTGAAAACCAATACTCTGATGAAGCGCCCCACACACAGCGAAGCACATGAGAATCAACTAATAGCTGCATTGACAATAATCCTCTTACTTACTGTTAATAGAATTCATTAAACCGCCGTTTTTAATAATGCTTTGAATAAACGGAGGAAAGGGCTGAGCCTTGTAGGTTTTTCCGGTAGTGCAGTTTATGATTAAGCCGCTGTCGAAATCAACCTCTACCTCGTCGCCCTCTTTAATATCTCTTGCCGCTTCGTCGCACTCTAAAATCGCAAGGCCGATATTAATTGCATTACGGTAAAAAATGCGGGCAAAGGTTGATGCAATTACGCAGGAAATTCCCGAAGCCTTAATGGCAATAGGTGCGTGTTCGCGAGAGGAGCCGCAACCGAAATTAGCCTCTGCAACCATAATATCGCCCGGTTTAACCTTATTAACAAAATCCGCGTCAATATCCTCCATACAATGAGAGGCAAGCCAGGCTTCATCGCTTTTATTTAGATAGCGGGCAGGAATAATTACATCGGTATCAACATTATCACCGAACTTATGAACAAGACCTTTTGCTTTCATAGTTAGACCTCCTCTCTCGGATCGGCAATATAGCCTTTAACAGCCGAAGCCGCGGCTACTGCCGGTGACGCAAGATATATTTCTGACTTTGTGTGTCCCATTCTGCCCACAAAGTTTCTGTTTGAAGTGGAAACGGCTCTTTCCCCTGCTGCAAGGATACCCATATGTCCGCCAAGGCAGGGACCGCAGGTTGGAGTTGAAACGATAGCACCTGCTTCAACAAAGGCTTCAGCGATACCCTCTTTAATACACTGAAGATATACGCTTTGGGTTGCGGGAATAACAATACAACGAACGCCCTTTGCAACCTTTTTTCCCTTCAGTATTTTATATGCGGCGCGCATATCCTCTATTCTGCCGTTTGTGCAGGAGCCGATAACAACCTGGTCGATTTCAATTTTGCCAAGCTCGTCAACAGTCTTTGTATTTTCGGGAAGATGAGGACAGGCAACTGTTGGCTTAAGGGTGCTTAAGTCAATTTCAACAGTGCGCTCGTACTCGGCGTCAGCGTCTGCCTCATAAACCTTGTATTCACGAAGACTTCTGCCGTTGAGATAATTCAGTGTGGTATCATCAACAGGGAAAATTCCGTTTTTGGCGCCGCACTCAATTGCCATATTTGAAATGCAAAGTCGGTCGTCCATGGAAAGCTCGGCAATTCCGTCGCCTGTAAATTCAAGAGATTTATATAAGGCACCGTCAACGCCTATCATACCGATAAGGTGAAGGATAACATCCTTACCGCTGATGCAGGGAGCTTTTTTACCTGTTATAACAACCTTTATTGCCGAGGGAACCTTAAACCAAGCCTTGCCGGTTACCATACCTGCCGCCATATCCGTTGAGCCGACGCCTGTTGAAAAGGCACCAACTGCACCGTAGGTACAGGTATGGGAGCTGTCTCTTATACACCTCTGCCGCTGCCGAC
>CALYNN010000112.1 GCA_945221685.1 uncultured Clostridia bacterium
TACACGCGTAAGATCGTCGGCAGCGTCAGATGTGTATAAGAGACAGGTTAAAGCCCTTGAGCCTTGCACCCTTTAACTGTTTTCCGCCGTGAATAATCATACCGTCTTCCGTTTCCGTTACCTCCGCACCTAATGCGCGCAAATTAGAAACGACGCTTTCAATTCTGTCTGACTCCTTATATCGAAGCCTCTCTGCCCCTGAAATAACCGTATCGCCCTGTGCAAAAGCCGCAGTAACAGCAATGATAGGAACTAAATCGGGAATGTTTTCGGCATTAACGGCTGCTCCGTGCATTTTGCTTTTTTTAACAGTCACTGAATTTTCATTACACCTAACATCTGCACCAAAGGCTTTAAGCACATCAACAATGGCCTTGTCACCCTGTGCCGAGCTCATATCAAGTCCTGTTACGCAAACATCACCGTTAATTGCACCTGCCGCAAGGAAAAACGCCGCCTGCGACCAGTCGCCCTCAACAGTATAATCAAGCTTTTTAAACTGCTGACCGCCGTGAACAAGATAGCCGAAATCCGATTCGCAAACCTCAACTCCGTAATCGCCCATAATTTTAACAGTCATATCTACATATGGCTTTGACTGCATAGGAGTAGTTAAGATAACTGCACTGTCGCCCTCAAGGCAGGCAAGGGCAAGCAAAAGTCCTGTTATATACTGACTGCTTACATCTCCCGCAACCTCAAAGCTTCCATTTTTAAGCTGACCGCTTATTGTAAGAGGAAGATATCCGTTGCCCTCTATATTAACATTATGCTTCGGCAAAAGGGTCAAATACTCTCCTGCCGTTCTGCTTAAAAGACTGCCCTGACCTACAAAGGTAACACTTCTGCCCAATGCCGCCGCAACCGGAATCATAAATCGCATGGTTGAGCCGCTTTCAATGCAGTTTAAGGTAGAGTTGTTTTTCTTTAAGGCGTTTATAACGCCTACGGTAGCCTGCATATCCTTTGAGGGAATAATAGGGTTAACCGTGCCACCCCCTGCAAGAAAGGAGCATATAAGCGCCCTGTGTGCCGCAGATTTCGACGGTGGTGCGGTCACATCGCCTTTAAGAAAGGAGTTTTGTAAAAAAACATTACTCATTGATTTTCTCCGAAAAGCTTAGAAATATCTTCCATGGCAACAGGCTTTATAAAGCTGCTGCCGATTGAATTTAGAAGCACAAATTTAAGAGCCGTACCGGTGCGCTTTTTGTCTGCGCCCATGGCGTTAATAATATCTTCGGTCTTATGGGTATCGGCTGTTTTCATATTGTACTTTTTAAGCAAAGCGGCAATTCTGTCTGCCGTTCCCGGCTGAGTAATTCCTGCCTGCTCACCTGCCCTGCTAATCATAACCATACCGATTCCCACTGCCTCGCCGTGAGAAACGGTTTGAAAATTCCAAAGCTTTTCAATAGCGTGGCCGCAGGTATGGCCGAAGTTAAGAAGTGCTCTTTCACCGTGCTCCTTTTCGTCGTTTTCAACCACCTGTCGCTTAATATCCACGCACTGAAAAATCAAATCCTCTATAAAATCCTTTGGATTTTCTTTTTCAAGTCTTTCAAAAAGCTCTGATGACTTAATACAACCGTACTTTATAACCTCGCCCATTCCGTCTGCAAAGAAATGCTCGGAAAGGCTGTCAAGCACATTTGGGTCAATAATAACCAAGCGCGGCTGATGAAAGGCTCCGCAAAGATTTTTGCCCTGAGGTAAATCTACTCCTGTTTTACCTCCGACAGAGGAATCAACCTGAGAAAGCAGAGTAGTCGGAATTTGAACAAAATCAATTCCCCTCAAAAATATTGCCGCCGCAAAGCCTGCCATATCGCCGCAAACTCCGCCGCCTAAAGCAACAATTCCGTCGTTGCGGCTAAAGCCCTTGTCTGCCATAAATTCCAACATATCAATTACGGAGGAAGGCTTTTTTGAGGCTTCGCCTGCTTGAAAAATATATTCAAAAACAGTATAGCCTTGTGCCTCAAGAGAGGCTTTTACACCGTCGCCGTAGATAGGGTAAACATTTGTATCGCTTATAAGAGCAAGCTTCCTGCCGGAAAGAACACCCGAAACAAGCTCTCCTGCTCTGGCGATAAGCCCTTTTTCAATTAATATGTCGTAACCTCTGTTAACATTAACAGTCAGCTTTTTCATTATCCTATTTCCTCTTTAATTTTATTTCCCTTTTCCATTAAATCGTGAAGCTGATTTTCGTCGCCGTTAACGATGGCGTACTTAAATTTCATTAAATTTGAAACAAGGTCGTCAATTTCGCGAACAAGAGGTTCACCGTTATCTATAAAAAGCTGAGTCCACATATCTGCATTAATGCGTGCTACTCGGCTGACATCGCGGTATGAGCCTGCCGAATATCCTGCGTGATACGGTGCTAAGGGAGAAAGCACATAGCTGCAGGCAAGCACATGAGCAATCTGTGAGGTAAATGCAATCATTTCATCGTGATGCTCGGGAGTAGTCACTACCGTTCTTGCAAAGCCCATTTCCTGTGCAAGTCCCACCAAAGCGTCGGTAATATACTTAGGAGTATAATCATACGGCGTACAGATAAAGGAAGCATTATCAAAAAGAGTTGCAAGAGAGTTATCGTAGCCGCTGACCTCTCTGCCTGCCATCGGGTGAGCGCCAACAAAATAGAAATGAAAATCCCTTTTGTCAAGCTCTTTGCAAAGCTTTGTTTTTATTCCGCAGGAATCCGTAACAATACTGTTTTCCTTAAACAGTGCCTGATGCTCAAGGATAAAAGGAGCGATAGCGTCGGGATAAAAGTTGATAAAGGTGATATCCGCCTTTGGTATAAGGTCTTCAATATTACCTGTTTCGTCTATAACACCGTCATCAACGGCGCGCCTTGAAACAGACTCTGTTCTGTTCCAGCCTAAAACACGGTGGCTTGTATTCTTTTTTAAGGTCTTGGCAAGGCTTGCACCGATAAGACCGAGACCGACAATTAATATGTTCATAGTCGCACTTCCACAAATATAGTCGTATATATAATAATATATATTATATAATAAGTCAAATAACAAAAATATTAAATTTATATTTTTTTGATTTCGTTTTTTACATATTCTTACTGATTGCAGACAAAAAAAGAGCCGACATCGCTGTCGGCTCTTTGCGTTTAATTATCCGAAATAGTCGTAATCGTTACCGTCTTCCAGGTCACCCTTTCCTCCGGTGCCCGATCCGGCATTTATATCTGAGGTCATTACTACATCTCTTGAAGGAAGTGCGTAACTACGAATTTGAATCTCTGGTTCTTCATAAGTCTTTCTCATATCGCAATCCTCCTTAGAAATTATTTGAACCTGTGAATGCTGTTCCGTAAACAGTATCAACATTGCCGTCTGCATCCTTAACAATAGCATAAGGAGCATACTTAAATGTTACTGTTGTACTTGGATTTGTAATGTTGATAACGAACTGATTACCTACTGTGTAGATAGAAGACTTCATTCTTGAAATACCGTTTGTGCCAACCTTTTCAACTGTCATATCTGTTACTGTTGTATCAGAGGTGAACAGGAAGCCGCACTCAACGATTTCATAGCCTTCCGGTAATGTAAAGGTACCAATCATTGCAAACTTAGTTTCCTTATTAAGAACGGTTGAAAGCGATGATACGGTAGCCTTAGGAGCATCTACAACACCATGAGGAGGTTTTGCACCAACCTTCTTTGCGGTTGAGCAGTAAACAGGATTGCCTGCGCCATCGTAAATAACATCAGTTGCTTCCTCGTTAAAGGAGGTTGAATAGCCGCCGCCAACAACAGTTTCTATAGTTGTTGAGTCGAGAACAAAAGCCTCATACTCGTCGTATGTCAGCGGAACTACGCACTTACCTATAATGCAGGTTTCTGTGCAGGAGGTAAGCTCAAATGACTCGCAGGCATAGAAGCTGTATGCACCGGTATTGAACGAAACAAGTGTGTACTTATCATTATAAACGCCATTATCATCATCATAATACATATCGGCAACTACCCAGCAGTATGCTTCCGGATTGCTGAGGTTAACCTTTGTATTATAAGCATAAGACTCAACTGTTACAACGCCTGTAAGCAGGTCATCAAGACAAGCCGCAGTTGTAATTGTAAAGTTGCTTGCTGAATTTGCAGTATAGTTTGCAATAATTGTTGTATCGGCAGATACATTAATTACATCACCTGCAGAAGCGCCGTTATCGTAGCTATCGAATGTGTAACCGAAGTAAGACGGAGCAGTCGGCATTGTATATGAGCCGCTTGTGGAAGCCATATCAATTACCTTGCCTGTGCTTGACTTAACTGTTACAACATAGGTTGAGCCGGTTTCATCGGCTACTGCGGCGGTAAGGTAGGTATCGCCCTTAACAATAAATCCTAATGACGGAGCAGAAAGCATATACTTAGGAATTGTTGCTCCTGCTGTTCCTCTTGACGGAGCGTTGTAGCTATAGGTCCAACCTGCAGAAGCACCGTCGTAGTTAACGTTTGTGTCGGCTGCATCAAGAACATAGGTTCCGTCGCTGTTTACAATAACAGGAGTACCGTAAGGAACATCTGCTACAACAACATTTGATGCGCCCTTGCCGTTGAGGTAAATCTTATAGGTCTTTGTTTGAATTGACTCAAGAGCCGCCTGAATAGCAAGATCAAGCTCATCCTTATCACCAAAGGTAAGACCCTTTACTGTTACCCCTGCAATAACAACATCTGATTCATAGTCAAAATCAAAGCCTGATAAATCATATCTGTCGACATCTCCGCCTGCTATTTTAGCCTCTGCAACAGTAGCCTTTGCAGTAGAGAGGTCAAGTCCTGCAGGAGTAAGGGAGCTGATTAAGGTATTGATTTTTTCTGTTTCAGCATCAATAGCTGCCTGATGGTCTGCCATAGTTGCTTCCTTTTGAGCGTCGTCATAAAGGAAATATGTCATACCGTCAACCTCAGTTTTTAACGAATTAAGAGCTGCGGTTGTGTAAACATCGTCAACAAGCAAGCCGAGAAGCTGAGCCTTTGCAGTATTGTATGCAGTAAATACTGCCTGATTAAGAACTGAATCATAGGTAGCTGTGTATGTTGCGGCTGCAGTAATAGAAGTATCTAAATTAACAGAAGGAGTCCATTCCTTAAAGGTATAGGTTCTGTTATCTGCAACATACTGAGGTGGTGTGCCTATTTTATTAATAGTGCTTGCATAATCGTTAAGGGTTTCGCCGTAGGTTGCAACAAAGCTTGTTGCAGTGTCTGCGCCGTTTGCATCCTTATAATTAAATGCAATATTGAAGGTCTTCTTAGCAAGAGCCTCTTTAGCATTCCAAAGAGTTGTATATCTTGCTGTGCAACGGTTATACAGGGTTGTAACACCTGTAGTTGATGATGCAAGTGAGATATAGTCAATATTTTCCTTAGCCTCTTTAAGAGCCTTAGCAAAGGCTGCCCAAGAATCCTCGGTATACATTACCTTTTCGTTTGACTCAACCATTCTGTCGCAAATGCTTACAAGGTCGACAAGATTGGAAATATCAATAACGGTTACAGATGAAGTAATCATCTGGTTGTTTGACTTAGAAGTAAGGTAAGCATAGCCTGCATAAGCGGCTGTAGGCTGAGTAT
>CALYNN010000113.1 GCA_945221685.1 uncultured Clostridia bacterium
GCGACACTCCGTACAAAACCGAAAACGGCACCTGCCTTTGCATAAGAGGCGGAAATGCTCATCAGCAGGTGACTGCCCCGGGATATGAGATGTATTATGTTTGGCTTATTCGCCATCTTGACGGTGACCCGTGGGATAAAACAAGAATTTATGTTCCCGAATACGAATGGCTTGCCAACGCGGACTGAATAAAATTAACGCATAATTTATAGATTTAGCGTATAAATATACTTTTTTTGCATAAATATACTGAAAAAATGCAAATATTTATTGACTTTAATAAAATTATGTGATAAATTCTCAATGAAAAGGACAAGGAGGTCCGTATTCCTTGTCCTGTTTTTATTAATTAGGAGGAAGAAAAAAATGAAACTTTTAAAAAAAATTACAGCAGTTGTTCTTGCTGTAATTACAGTAGCAACCTGCTTTGCTGCCTGTTCAAAGAGCACTGCAAAGGTTAAGGTAATCGACATTAATCTTTCAGACGAGGTTTATGCACTTGGCGTAAACAAGGACGACGCAGAGCTTCTTACACAGGCTAACGAGTTTATCAAGGAAATTATGGACAACGGAACCTTTGATAAAATCTGCAACAACTATTTCGGAGACGGTGAGCCCGTTGCAGTTACATCTGCTGTGGAGGATTCCTCAAAGGATCAGCTTGTTGTTGCTACAAATGCTGAATTTGAGCCTTTTGAATACAAGAAGGGTGACAGCTTCTACGGTATAGATATGGAGGTTGTTAAGGCATTTGCGGATTCATTGGGCAAGGAGCTTGTTATTAAGGATATGAAATTTGATGCTGTTGTTCTTTCTGTTCAGCAGGGCAAGGCTGATATTGCCGCCGCAGGACTTACAGTAACAGAGGACAGAGCAGCTCAGGTTAACTTTACGGATTCTTACTACTCAGCATCACAGAAAATCGTTGTAAGAGGCGACGACACAACATTTGATGAATGCCAAACAAAGGAAGATGTTGACGCTATTTTGAAGGGTCTTGATTCATCAGTAAAAATCGGCGGACAAAACGGCACTACCGGTCAGTATTATGTTGAGGGTTCAGAGAACTTTGGCTTTGAAAAGCTTCCCGCAACTTTTGTAGGCTACGACAACGGTTCACTTGCTATGCAGGATTTAATTAACGGAAATGTTCAGTATGTAATTATTGACGCTGCTCCTGCTGCTGCAATTTCAACAGCCATCAACGAGGTCGCTTAAGTAAAAGAAAGTATGCCTCACCTTTAGCAAGGTGAGGTATTTTTTATAAAGGTAAAAATTATGAATTTTGGAAAAAAAATAGAGGTCTTTTATGATTTCTTTATAGACCACGGAGGGTACAATACAGTACTTCTCGGTCTCAAAAACACTTGTATTATTGCTGTTTCGGGCTTGATAATCGGTATTATAATCGGTACTTTGATTGCAACTGTAAGAGTTGTGCCGAAAAATAATGCGTTTGTTAAGGTGCTTGATAAAATTGCAGGCCTTTATGTCAGCCTATTCAGAGGAACGCCTATTGTTGTTCAGCTGCTTGTATTTTATTATGTACTGATGCCCTCTTTGTCACTGCGTATGAATTCTGTTGCAGTGGCGGTAGTTGTGTTTGGTATGAATTCAGGTGCCTACATATCCGAAATGATGAGAGCAGGTATTCTTTCAGTTGACCCCGGTCAGATGGAGGGCGGCCGCTCGGTAGGACTCAGCTACGGAACAACTATGATGAAAATCATTATTCCCCAAGCGGTAAAGAATATACTGCCTACCTTAGGCAACGAGTTCATTTCTCTTATTAAGGAAACATCTGTTGTAAGCTTTGTAGGAGCAACGGACCTTTATGTAGCATTTAACCGAATCGGCTCTAACAGCTATGAATTTATGATACCTTACATTGTAATGGCTCTTATCTATATAGCTCTTGTAGTAATTATTTCAATGCTTATTAAAATCATGGAAAGGAGCCTGAGAAAAAGTGATAAAAGTTTGTAATCTTCAAAAAAGCTTCGGTGATAATCAAGTGCTTAAGGGCATTGATTATGAGGTAGAGCAAGGTGAAAAAATAGTTGTTATCGGTCCATCGGGTTCCGGAAAAAGTACATTTTTAAGGTGTCTTAATCTTTTGGAAACGCCCACCGGCGGAGAAATATATTTTGACGGTGAATGTATCACCGACAAAAAATGTGACATCAATAAAGTCCGTCAGCATATGGGAATGGTTTTTCAGCATTTCAATCTTTTCAACAACAAAACAATACTTGATAATATTACTCTTGCTCCTGTTCACCTTAAATTATCAAGCAAGGAGGATGCCAACAAAAATGCAATGGCTCTTTTAAAGAGAGTCGGTCTTGAGGATAAGGCAGGCGCATATCCGAGCCAGCTTTCAGGCGGTCAGAAGCAGAGGGCGGCTATTGTCAGAGCATTGGCAATGAATCCTAAAGTAATGCTTTTTGATGAGCCTACATCGGCTCTTGATCCCGAAATGGTCGGTGAAGTATTGCAGGTAATGAAAAGCCTTGCAAATCAGGGTATGACTATGGTTGTTGTAACTCACGAAATGGGCTTTGCCAGAGAGGTTGCCGACCGAGTTATATTTATGGCAGACGGTGTTATTGTTGAGGAGGGTACGCCGAAAGATATTTTTGAGTGTCCCCAAGACCCACGGCTTCGTCAGTTCTTAAAGGCAGTATTATAATAACGGAGGAAAGCGGCGGTGTATTTATCTGCCGCTTTATTGATTGCTATGAAAAAAATCAAAACAGTGTGCCTGCTTTTTCTATGCGCAATGATTTGGGGATTTAGCTTTGTTGCTCAAACAAAGGGCGCCGATAGCGGCATAGGAGCATTATCCTACAATGGCTTTAGGTTTATCATAGGCACCGTAAGCCTTATTCCCGTTGCATTCATCTTCGGCAAGGGTGGCAACAAAGCCTCCTCTGAAAATAATAACGGCTCTAAAAGGCAGTTGATTTTCGGCGGAATAATTGCAGGCTGCGCACTGTGCTGCGCTTCGTTTACGCAACAGATGGGAATACATTTCGGAATTGCCGACGGCACGCCCAACATTACGGGAGTTGCCGGCTTTATTACGGGAATATATATTATTTTTATACCGATTATAAGATTATTGCTGGGCAAAAAAACTACCGCAACAACAGCATTGGGAGCCTTAGCGGCGGTAGTGGGATTATATTTTCTTTGTGTAACCGACGGTATAGGAAGCATAAAAAGAGCTCATATTGTGCTGCTTTTGTGCGCTGTTCTTTTTGCCTGCCACATAATAATTGTTGACAGATTTGCCCCAAGCGTTAATGCAGTTATGTTCAGCCTTGTTCAGTTTGCAACCGCCGCAGCTTTGGGAACCGCGCTTGCTTTGATTTTTGAGCACCCTACCCTGCTTCAAATAAAGGCGGCAATAGTGCCCTTGCTTTACAGCGGCATTTTAAGCTCCGGCGTTGCCTATACACTGCAAACAATCGCTCAAAAGGACGCCGACCCAACCTTTGCAGGAATTGTGTTTTCCACAGAAAGTGTATTCAGTGCAGTGGGCGGAGCAATTTTTCTTCACGAAATAATGACGGGACGGGGCTATTTCGGCTGTATTTTGATATTTGGCGGAATAATTATTTCTCAGCTTGACTTGGATAAAATTAAAAAAGCAAACAAAAAAGGCGGAAACTGAATTCCGCCTTTACTTTATATTACCATTTTTTATCATAGAGCAAATTGTTTTAGACAAAATTTCCTTATTGAATTCGGGAAGCTGATACATAACCGCGTCTGTTGCTCCGCCTACCGTATATGAAATATTTGCTATTTCGTAATAATTTTCCTCCGTAGTAAAGCCGCTGTTTTGGGAAATACAGGAAACAAGCTTTTCCTTAAGCATTTTTATTGACGGGCCGCAAATAGAGCTGTTTTTAAACTTATTAAGATAATCGAGAGATTTTTCCACCTCATTAAGCATTAAGTCAATGGCAGGCTTTGGATTAGAAGCAATCTCATAATAGTTGATATGCTTCGACATTTCAAATATTCCGTCGGTAATCATCTTGAAGCAGCTTTGCAGACAGTCGTCAAGACTTTTGTAGTGAAGATAAAATGTGCTTTTGTTAATATCTGCCCTTTTGCAAAGCTCAAGCACAGTAATTTTATTAGCGTCCTTTTCAACAATCATCTCCATAACTGCATTAAAAATAGCCGTTCTGGTTCTTTTAATTCTTCTGTCCATACCGTTCTCCGTAACTCTTTTCAGTCTTTAGTCAGTCTAATTATTTATTGTATCATAATAATAAACAAATTTCAATAAAGTGGTAAATATTCGTTAATTGTCCTAAAACAAAAGCAAATATTTTGTGCAAAAGTTATACGCTACTATTATCACTAAACGCCAAACAACAAAAAATTTGTTTATTAAAATCATTTTATTATTGTATTGCAAATTAATTTATTGTATAATATTGGAGATAACTAAACAACTGAAATCAAAAGGAGGATTTTTTAATGAGTGATTCATGCAAATGCTGTATAGGCAGTGATTGGCTCAGCGGAAAGACCGTTATTGTAACAGGCGCTTCAGGCGGTATGGGTGCAGGAATAGCCGCTACTCTTATTAAAAATCACGGTTGCCGTGTAGTAGGCGTTGCAAGAAGCGAAGCCAAAATGCTTAAGTTTATTGAAGAGTTAGGCCCCGGATACGCAGAGCAGTTTTCCTATAAGCTTTTTGATGTTTCTTCAAAAGAGAATTGGGAGAATTTTGCCAAGGAGCTTGAGGAGGAAGGAATCGTTCCATCGGTACTTATCAACAACGCAGGTATTCTTCCGAAATTTAAGAGGTTCGACAGATATTCCTACGAGGAAATCGAAAGGGCTATGAACATAAACTTTTACTCCTGTGTTTACGGAGTAAAAACATTTTTACCTGTTTTGCTTGAGCAGGATGACCCGGCAATCATCAATGTTGACTCCTCTGCGGCTCTTATGACTCTCGCAGGAACATCAATGTATAGCGCTTCAAAGGCGGCTCTTAAAGGCTTTACCGAGGCTCTGCGCGTTGAGTTTAAGGGCAAGATGTATGTTGGTCTTGTATGCCCCGGATTTACGAAGACAGATATTTTCCGCGACCAGAAAAATGAGGGCGGCAAGGGTCAGAAGATTATGGATATGATTTCCACCGACTGCGACCTTATGGTTAAAATGATTATGTTCGGTATTGAGCATAAGCGTCCTATGATGGTACACGGACTTGACGCTCACGCAATGTCAATTTTTAACAGAATGATGCCTGTAATGGGCTCACAGCTTTTCTCTGCTGTTATGAAGGCTGCAGACATTGACCTGTTTAAGGATATATTTAACGACTGATTTTAATTAAAAAGAGGGTAAAGCTGTCAACGGCGGCGGCTTTGCCCTTTTGCGCTTTTTATTAGGAGGAGCTTTATGGAAGATATTACAAAGCAAAAGCATATGAATTTCAAAGAAATAGCCGCATACTCTTTGGGTCTGTTTGGCTTTCAGGCATTAGTAGGTCTTTTAAATTCCTACCCGGCCGAATTTGATGCATCTATTTTAGGGGCGGATATTCCCGTAGTAGTAATTCTTATAG
>CALYNN010000114.1 GCA_945221685.1 uncultured Clostridia bacterium
ATGATACGGCGACCACCTAGATCTACACGCGTAAGATCGTCGGGAGCGTCAGATGGGTATAAGAGACAGGATTGGCTTAGAGGCTTAATTCTTGACGGCGTTGTTGCCGGCGTAGGTGCGGTATTGGGCTTTGTTCCTCAAATGTTTGTATTGTTTATGTTTCTTGCTTTTCTTGAGGGATGTGGATATATGTCACGAATTGCCTTTATGCTTGACAGAATTTTCCGCAAATTCGGTCTTTCGGGCAAATCATTTATCCCCGTGCTTATCGGTACAGGCTGCGGCGTTCCCGGAATTATGGCGTCACGAACAATTGAAAATGAGCGTGACCGCCGTATGACAATTATGACAACAACATTTATCCCCTGCGGTGCCAAGCTGCCGTTTATTGCAATGATTGCAGGTGCGATTTTCGACGGTGCATGGTGGGTTGCTCCAAGTGCATACTTCATCGGTATGGCGGCAATCATCATTTCGGGAATTATGCTGAAAAAAACAAAAATGTTTGACGGAGACCCTGCACCCTTTGTAATGGAATTACCTGCATATCACCTGCCCACTGTGAGCAATGTGCTCCGTTCAATGTGGGAGCGTGGTTGGTCATTTATCAAAAAGGCAGGAACAATTATTCTGATTTCCACAATTGTTGTTTGGTTTACAACATATTTCGGCTTTGTTGGCGGTAGCTTCCAAATGCTTACAGACGAGCAGATTGACTGCAGTATTCTTGCTTATATCGGCAAAGCTATTGCCTGGATATTCACTCCTCTCGGCTGGGGTAACTGGCAGGCGGCGGTTACCTCAATCACGGGACTTGTGGCAAAGGAGAATATTGTGGGTACCCTCGGTATTCTTTACGGCGGCGGAGACGCAACGGTTTATCAGAATATCGCAACAGCCTTTACATCAGTCAGCGGCTTCTCATTTCTTACCTTTAACCTGCTTTGTGCTCCCTGCTTTGCGGCAATCGGTGCAATCAAGCGTGAAATGAACTCACCGAAATGGACTTGGTTTGCCATCGGCTATCAGTGCCTGTTTGCATATGTTGTATCATTGATTATTTATCAAATAGGCTCTGCATTTACAGGAAATCTCAGCGTAGTAGGTATAGCTGTTGCCTTGGCAGCTTTGGCGGGTCTGCTTTATATGATTTTCAAGCCGTACAGGGAATCATCAAAGCTAACAAAATCAGTCAAGGCTACAAAATAAAGTGTTTACCGACAGATAGGAGGCAGCAAAATGCTTGCTTGGATTTTAGAAAACATATCAACAATAATTATTTGCGCCTTGCTTTTAGTGATTGTTTTATCTGTTGTTGCAGGCTTAATTCGCAACAGAAAAAAAGCCAAATCCTCTTGCGGATGCGGTTGCTCAGGTTGTCCTATGAGCGAATTATGCAACGATACAAAACATAATAGAAAGCAGTAAAATATATCAGCGGTGCGCAAATCACATTTTCATCAAACTGGAATATAATGGAATAATACTTAAATTGGAGTTGATTTGCGTGAGCAACCAAAAAACACCTTTAACGGATTTCGGAGGTCAGCCACTCGTAATAAATTTGGCTGCTGCCGCCGCGGAAAACTCAAGCTTCCGAACTGCACTTTGGACGGGAGAGCATCTTCAAATTACCCTTATGAGCATACCGCCGGGAGAAGAAATAGGAATAGAAATGCACCCTAATCTCGACCAGCTTCTGCGCATTGAAAGCGGATGTGCGGTTGTACTTATGGGGCACAGTAAAAGCACCTTAAACTACAAAAGAAAAATTAACAGAAGCTTTGCGGTTACGGTACCGTCGGGCACTTGGCACAATATAATTAACACGGGCAGAACTCCCCTTTTAATTTCCTCCGTATATGCACCGCCTCAGCACCCCTTCGGAACAGTTCACAAAACCAAGGCTGACGCTGAAAAAGACGAGCATTGACCTCTTAATATTTAATTTTGCATAGCTATTGATTAAAGCCATAAAATTATAAAATGAAAACAGGCAAGCGGCTTGAAGGCTTTTATTTCCTAACGGGAATAATGACCTCTGATATTATTGATGAAATTCAAATGAAAGCAGGGAGCCGATGCTTACCGAGGAATTGGCAAAATATGACTGCATTAATCAGATTTTAAGCGCACAGTCCTCAAAACCGCAAGCGTAAGAACAAATAACGGCATTATTTTTTACAAGTAAAAACCGAGAGCGAAGCCTTATCTGCTTCCTCTCGGTTTAATTTTGTTTATGTGTTTTTTATTTTGTTTTTACCGCCTTTGCAGTTGACCATGCACCGTAATATGTTTTGCCTCCTGCTTTTTTATAGGCGCGCACACGAACATAATATGTCTTTTTTCTTTGTGCCGCAGTTACGGTTTTCTGCACTCTTGATGCCGACGAAGTAAAGCTTACCGTTTTTCTGTTTGAGGAAAAGTCCTTATAGGTTGACCACTGAATTTGGTAACCTGTTGCCTTAACCTTTTTAAACTTTACCGTAATCTTTGCCGCAGAGGACGAGGAAGCAGAGGTCAAGCTCATCTTCAATGGCTTTGCGGCAGTATTAAGCATATCGCTTTTTGCGCCTACCTTTTTAGAGGTATCTTCCGTAAAGGCGGAAACGCAGTAGCTGTACGCCGTGCCGGGAGTAAGATTTTTAACGGTATAGCTTGTTGAATCCGCTGTGCTGACATCGGCAACAACAACATATTTTTTAGATGAGGCTATGTATTTGTAAATTCTGTATCCGTCACAGCCTGCCTTTTTGTTCCAGCTCAGCTTAATGTAATCGGTGCCTGACGATACAAGCCGCAGTCCCATCACCTTATCGGGCAAAGCGTGCTTTGTATTAATCTTTGACTCGGCGCCCCATACAGTTGACGAGCCGCTGCTGCCGCCTGCCTTTACGGTTACGGAGTATTCGTTAGCCGGAGTAAGTCCGTTTAATGTTACACTGTTTGTTGTAACCGTTTTTGAGAAGGTTGTGCCCTTTGTATTATTTTTAACGCTTAAGTAATAGCTTTGGGCGCCGTCAACCTTGTTCCAGCTAAAGCTAAGAGATGTAGTGGTTCTGCCGGTCAGCGAAAAGCAAACAGGCTGACGGGGCACTATTTTAAACTTAAACTTCCACTTTTTACCCTTGTAATCTCCTGTGCCAGAAGCTGTTACGGTACCGTAGCCAACCTTAACATTATTTGAGTAGCTTAAGGTATAATCAACATCCTGCACAAGAAGCTTATCGTCAATTACCAAGGTAACCGAAGGAGTAATTGCATTACCGGTGTATAAAAATTCCTGTTCAAGAATATTTCCGCTTTCATTAATTTCAGGCTGATAATACCAAAAATTCATATCAACCCTGCCGGAAATACCGCTGACACTGCCTGCCGCAGAATACTGCCAAAATTCAAAATTATTTTTATACGGCGTATTTGTTGAGTAATCGGCAAGCCACACCTTGTAGCTGTCATCAATAAGAGAGCCGTCAACATTATCCGTTAAAAAGTATCTGTTTGCATATATGCATGCCTCGTATCCGGATTCGTTAACACGGTCAAGAAACGCAAGGGCAATATCGGTCATTTTATTCTTTGTCAGCGTTTTGTTTTTCCAGGCATAATCAAGCCTTCCGCTGCTGACATCGGCAAATTCGTAATCCATTACAACAGGAAGCGTAATACTGTAATCCTTAATTGCAGAGGTAAGCCTGTCCGCCTCTGCCGTTGCCTCCTCCTTAGAGGTTGCCTGAGAGTACCAATAAACGCCTACTGCAAGTCCGTTTGCAAGGGCGTTTTTAATATTTGTTTTATAGTAGGCATCATAGTTAAGTGAAAATTTTGACCTTGTGTAGCCTGTATATCCAACGCGCACAAATACAAAATCAATACCGTCTGCCTTTACCTTTTTAAAATTTATGCTTCCGTTATGCTCGCTTACATCTATACCGTTTAATATTTTTCTGTTGTTAAAGCGGCTTTGGTGGGTATATTTGTACCCTGTATATTTACTTGTGCTTACTGCCGCCAACGCGGCGGTTTGACAGCTTAACAGAGTTATAAGTGCCATCAGCAACGCAATAAATTTTGTGCTTTTTTTCATTAGTGTCCGTCCTTAATCATTTTTTCATGTACCAATAATTCAAGTCAACATACTTGCTTGAAACAGCGTCGGACTTGCCCCTTTCGCTGTACTGCCAAATATCGTAATCCACATCGTAGCTAACGCTTTGGTTATAATCGGCAACCCAAATCACTGCCGATTTATTAAGCGACCGTGTATCTATTTGGCTTGCATAAACGCTTGAGGAGGCGTACACTCCGCAGGCGTATCCCTTATCCTGCACCTTATCTAAAAAGGCGTTGATAACGGCAGTGCTTTCCTGAGCTGTCAAACTGCTTTCGTTAAGCCTGCCAACAGGATTTCCCTCCTTGTCGCAGGGGTATTCAAAATCAATTACCACAGGCAGCTCGAGCTTATAGTGCTTAACAATATTAAGCACAAACGCAGCCTCGCGCTGAGCTTCCTTTTCGTTAACCGATTGCGTATAGAAATAAACTCCAACGGGAATACCTGCCTTTTCGGCTGCCTTAAGGTTTTCCCTTGCGTATTTATCCTCGGTTATTTTTCCGTTTCCGTAGCCGCGGTAGCCCACACGGATAAAGGCAAAATCATATTCCTCGGCAAGCTTTTCCCAATCTACCTTGCCGTTATGCTCCGAAACATCAACGCCTTGGGCAACCTCCTTGCCGAAATTATATACCGCAGGCGTTCTGCGGCTTCTGCCAAGTGAGACCGCCGAAACGATAACCGCTATAACAACGCATACTGCCACTGCCGAAATAAGCAGATTAATATTTATATCCTTTGTTTGCTTTTTGCCTGAACGCTTTTTGGCGGCAGGTCTTTTTTTCGTTTTAACGCTCATAGATGTATCCTAACATAAATCGTCAAAAAAATCCACCATTATATTTTAATAGGTAAAATTTTCATACAACCTTAAAAAATTCAATGCTTTAAAATGTGAGATTGACATATTTAGTTAAATAACTATAATAGTATTGATGTTAACTCGTATAATTGATTTGATGCATATAAGAGGTGGAAATATGGATAATATGACTAACACGCAGTTTAGAAGAAAGCTTCCTGTTCCAAAGGAAATCAAGGAGCAAATGCCCCTTTCAAAAGAGGCAGAGATAATCAAGGATGCAAGAGACGCAGAAATAGCGAAGGTATTTAAGGGAGAAAGTGATAAATTTTTGCTTATCATCGGTCCCTGCTCTGCCGACAGAGCCGACAGCGTTCTTGACTATACAGGCAGACTTGCAGATATTCAAAAGCAGGTCAGCGACAGGCTTATTATAATTCCGAGAATATACACCGGTAAGCCAAGAACAACGGGAGCCGGCTACAAGGGTATGCTTCACCAGCCCGACCCGGACAAGCAACCCGATATGCTTGAGGGCATTAAGGCAATACGCAAGCTTCATAAGGACGCTATTGAGCAAACAGGACTCACCTGTGCAGACGAAATGCCTGTCTCTTATACACATCTGACGCTGCCGACGATCTTACGCGTGT
>CALYNN010000115.1 GCA_945221685.1 uncultured Clostridia bacterium
GCATATAATGAAAAAAATCTTTCTGCGATGTCAAAGGATGTTATAAGCTACATAATCAGCACAGACCGTCAGGCAATTATCAGTCAGGAGGGTTACATTTCCATAGCCTCCGATACCGAATACAAGGCGTCGGGAATGAGCGGAACAATTTCAATTTCAGGCTCTACCTCGGTGGCTCCTGTTATGAATGTGCTTGCCGATAAATATCAGCAATTAAATCCCAATGTTAAAATTGAAATTCAGGAGCCGGGCTCCTCTGCAGGACTTCAATCAGCTATTGAAGGAGCAGTTGATATTGCAATGTCATCAAGAGAGCTTAAGGATGACGAGCTTAATATTCTTAAGGCCGAAACAATCGCTCTTGACGGAATTGCGGTAATTGTTAATCATCAAAATGAAGTTGACGCTTTGACCTCACAGCAGGTTAAGGATATTTTTACAGGCACCGTAACAAAATGGGAAGAAGTAAGGTAAGTGAAAAAATTTTTTGAAATCTTTATGCGCATACTGTTTTTGCTTTGCGCCTGCCTTTCCGTATTCGCAATAATAATGATATGCAGGTTTATTTTTGCAAATGCATTTCCTGCAATAAAGGAAATAGGTCTGCTTAGCTTTATTTTCGGAAATGAATGGAAGCCAAAGCAGGAGCTTTTCGGAATATTTCCGATGATTGTCGGCAGCATTTATGTTACAGTAGGCGCAATTGTTATAGGAGTTCCGTTAGGGGTTTTTACTGCTGTGTTTCTGACTGATTACTGTCCCTCGGGATTATACAGAGCAGTAAAGCCTATGATAAATCTTTTGGCGTCGGTGCCGTCGATTATATACGGATTTTTCTTTTTGGTGGTCGTTATTCCGATTATGCAGAAAATAACAAACACAAGCGGCAAGGGTGTGCTTACTGCCTCAATTCTTCTTGGCATTATGATTTTGCCCACAATTATCAATACCTCCGAGGCGGCAATAAAGGCGGTGCCCAAGCAGTACGCAGAGGGCGCTCTCGCCTTAGGTGCAACAAAGGAGCGAAGCATTTTTAAAACAGTTTTGCCTGCGGCGAAGTCAGGAATATTAAGCGGAGTAATACTCGGAATAGGCAGAGCCATAGGCGAGACTATGGCGGTTGTTATGGTTGCCGGAAATCAAACAATAATTCCCGACTCCGTTATTTCCGGCGTAAGAACGCTTACGGGAAATATTGTTCTTGAAATGGGATATGCTTCGGGAATTCACAGGCAGGCACTTATTGCCACCGCGGCGGTACTGTTTGTTCTTACCCTTATTACAAACATCTGCTTTTCGGCTTTTGTAAAAAGGAGGAGGTATTGATATGAAAAAGCTTAAAGAGCTTAAAAATTATCCTTTTTCCTTTTTGCTAAAGCTAACGGTATATTTTGCCGCGATTATAACAGCGGCAGTTGCCGTGTTTATAGTAGTGTATATACTTATTAAAGGAATACCAAATCTTAAGCCGTCGCTGTTTTCCATTGAATTTACAAGCTCAAACCAGTCTATGCTTCCGTCAATAATAAATACATTCTATATCACGGCACTGACACTGCTTTTAGCCGTGCCGATGGGAATTTTTGCGGCGATATATCTTGCCGAATATGCAAATCAAAATAACCCTGTTGTAAGGCTGATACGCCTTGCAAACGAAACACTTGCAGGTATTCCGTCTATTGTTTACGGTCTTTTCGGCTTTCTTGCCTTTGTAATATCTAAAAGAGATTGGGGATATTCCGTTGCTTCGGGTGTGCTGACGCTGGCAATTATGGTGCTTCCTCTGATAATCCGTACAACAGAGGAGGCGCTTTTGGCAGTTGATTCAACCTACCGCGAAGGCTCCTTTGGATTAGGAGCAGGCAAGCTTCGTACTGTATTTAAAATCGTTTTACCCTCTGCCGTCCCCGGCATACTTGCAGGTGTAATCTTGGCAATAGGAAGAATAGTGGGCGAGTCGGCTGCATTGATTTATACGGCAGGAACCGTACCCGACGCGGCAGAAAGCCTAACCTCATCAGCAAGCACCCTTTCCGTGCATTTATACAGATTGATAAACGAGGGGCATTATGTTGACGAGGCGTATGCTACTGCAGTAGTGCTTCTGCTGGTTGTGCTGGCGGTAAACGGACTTTCGAGCCTTGTTGCCGGTAAAATTGCAAAAAGTACAGGAGAAAAATAATTCACAAAAATTTGCGTATATGGTGATTAAATGAAATTTGAAATAAAAAACCTTGAGCTGTATTATGGCGATTTTAAAGCTGTAAAGGGCATAAATCTTGATATACCTGAAAACAAAATCACCGCCTTTATAGGACCCTCCGGCTGTGGAAAATCCACTGTAATTAAAACCCTTAACCGTATGAACGATTTGGTTGACGGGTGCAAAATTTCGGGAGAGGTTTTGCTGGACGGTAAAAGCATTTTTGATATGGATGTTAATATGCTCAGAAAAAATGTGGGTATGGTTTTTCAAAAGCCCAATCCGTTTCCTATGAGCATTTACGATAATATTGCATACGGACCGAGAACTCACGGTATTCGCGGCAGAAAGAAGCTTGACGAAATTGTTGAGCAATCTCTTAGGCAGGCGGCACTGTGGGACGAGGTGAGCGACAAGCTGAAAAAAAGTGCTCTTGCCCTGTCGGGAGGTCAACAGCAAAGGCTTTGCATTGCAAGAGCCTTGGCGGTAAATCCCGATGTAATACTGATGGATGAGCCAACCTCGGCGCTTGATCCTATTTCAACCGTAAAAATTGAAAATCTTGTTACCGAGTTAAAGAAAAATTACACGATTATTATTGTAACTCATTCAATGCAGCAGGCGGCAAGAATATCCGATAAAACCGCATTCTTCCTTTTGGGCGAGGTTATTGAATACGGCGACACGGCGCAGATTTTTTCATTTCCCAAGGATAAAAGAACCGAAGACTACATAACAGGCAGGTTTGGATAATGAGAGTAAAATTTGAAAAACAGCTTCAAAAGCTAAATAACTGTATGATTTCTATGTGTAATCTGTGTGAGCAGGCAATCGAAAACTCAATAAAGGCATTGTTTACCGATGCAGGTGATGACGACAGCTATAATCACTATGCTGAAATTGTGTTTGCAACAGACAGTGAAATAGATAAAACGGAAACGGAAATCGAGGCTCTGTGCCTAAAATTGATAGTAAGTCAGCAACCTGTTGCAATAGATTTGCGCAGAATTTCAGCCGCATTAAAAATGATTTCAGATTTAGAGCGTATCGGCGATCAGGCATCAGATATAACCGAGCTTGCAGGATATATTCGGTGCTGTAAAATTGAGCATAAGCTTCACCTTAGGGAAATGAGCAAAACCGTTTTGAAAATGCTTAAAATGAGCGTAGAGGCTTTTACGAAAAACAGTATTGAGTTGGCAGAAGGCGTTGTTGAAATGGATGTTGAGGTGGATATGCTGTTTGATAAGGTAAAAAAGGAGCTTATAGAAATCATTTCGCGAAATGATACCGATTCCGAGCTTTGCATTGATTTGCTGATGGTTTCAAAATACCTCGAGCGTATCGGTGACCACGCCGAAAACATTGCAGGCTGGGTGGAGTTTTCTGTTACCGGAGTACATTGCTGAAAAAAGCAAATAATAGTTAAAAATTCGCAGATAAAGCGCAATGCCGTTTCTGCGAATTTTTCTTTTCTCGACCGCCGTCGTATCAATTTTCGTTAATCATAATAAAGCAGTTGCCTTAAAAGGACTCCCCACGCTGATTATCACTTGAACACATCTCATAAATTTCACCGCTCGTATCACAATATTCATAATAAATCAGCGGATTGATATTTTCTGCGTCATTTTTTATTGATGAGGCAATACCTGAAGCCGCACCTGTGATTATTGCAAGAGCGGCAAGTATCAAAGAAACTATGTCTATAAGAACCGCACACACCGTCAGCCGTCTTGATGTCTTTATTTTCTTTTTATCTTTATCTGTTTTTGCATTTCTTTTTACAAGAAATCTGCTGTAAATACAATAAATAATTCCTGCAAGGGCAGGGAAGACAAGTGTGAATATTCCCCATAAAGCACTGCTTCCGTTGTCTCTTGCTTTACAATCCTTAGAAATTGCAATTGCAAGCAGTATGCCTGCAAATTCGCGAAGAACAGGCACTAATATCAGGCGTATTACACTGCTTGATAAATTAATTGCGTCAACTGTATTCATTGCTTATCCCCGTCAAGCTTAAACATTTTACCAATAACCTTTTCCATAAACCTGCCTGTTTTTGATGTGTCGTCTGTAAAGGTGATTTTTTCGCGTCTTCTGTTGTTTGCATATTCACACAGCTTTTCATTTAGGTAGCCGGGAACCATTAGCTCCTTAAATCTTTTAATTTCCTTTAAGCTTGGTATTTCAAAAATAATCAACCATAATGCAAACAACAGCAAAAACAAATATGGAGGGTCGGTAAAAAAGCATAATATCAATACTGTTATTCCGATAGGTAAAGCGTTTGAAACAAACAAATGCAGAATTTTATGCTTTTTCCTAACATTTTCAAGTTGAGGTAATGAGTAGGACTCATCACTTACATTTGTTTGTGCATAGCACGATTCAATGTCAATTTGATCTCTTGGTGACCAATCATTATAATTTAGCTTGATTTCGTCAATGGATGCATCATTTATGACAAAGGAGTAATTAGTATATATCTTTGTTAATGTAGTCGAGCCAAACAACATTTGCAGTAAAATAATTTGAATCCAGTCCATGTGAACAGATGATTTATTAAGGTTTATTAGTTCAACCCTTGTGTTATCACTGCAATCAAATTCAATAGCGGCTCTTCCCTTTAATTCGTATTCCTTATTGTCGATTATTGCACGGTAGTTATATAAAGTAGAATTATATAATTTCATTCCTATCTCCCCTATGAAAAATACAAAAACAGCTTTGTTAGTAATACTGTAATGACTGCTAAAAGAATTATCGCAATAACTGCACTCAGAGCAATTACAGTAATAAATAACGGAATTTTTTTCTTGATTTTGTTTAAAAAATCTTTAACTGTATTCATTAAATCAAATTCGTTCGGTTCGAGATTTTGACTTAAAACATCACATAAATCTTCTAAATTTGAAACAGAGCTGTTATGAGCATTATTTAGATTTGTAAGCACCATTGAAGATTCCGCTAATGTCTGCTTAGTGTTGAACAAATGATTTTCCAATACCTCAGAAATGCAATCATTATCATCAAGCATTTCTTTAATCGTTTGAATTGAAAAATTATACCGTCTTAACAGAGCTATCTTTTTTAACAGACTAACATCATCTTCGCAGAAATCATAATTTCTTCTTCCGTTATATCCCTCCTGAAAATTAGGGTGGATCAGTTCGTTATTAATGTAGAGTCTAACTGCTTTATCTGTTAAACCTGTTGCCTTACATACTTCTTTTATACGCAAACACATCACCTCAAAGGCAATCTTATACTTTTACCTAATGTAAAAGTCAATACAATTTACAAAATTAATG
>CALYNN010000116.1 GCA_945221685.1 uncultured Clostridia bacterium
CCTTAATTCTGTCAAGATAAATCGGCTTAAATCTGTTACAGCCGTGGCTTTCAATGCCTCTCCTGTCCGACTCAAGCAGAATATCGGTACAAATTTTTGCGTCCTCCTCGGGAATACCGTAGCCTATAAAAGCGTCGGTTACGAAATTTGTTATTAAATCCCACGGACATACTACTTTTCCCATAATAAAAATCTCCTTTTTTATTGTCTTTTTTATTATCTTTCCCAGTTGCGTGAGCGTTCAACTGCACGCTTCCAGTCAGAATATTTTTTATTTCTCAGGGTAGCCTCCATTGACGGAATAAATATTTTATCAACCTCTCTGTTGGCTTCAATTTCCTCCGTGCTTTCCCATACGCCTGTGGCGAGCCCTGCGCAGTACGCGGCACCTAATGCGGTGGTTTCAACATTCTTCGGTCTGTTAACCTTAACTCCTGTCATATCTGCCTGAATCTGCATCATTATATCGGATACGGAGGCGCCGCCGTCAACTCTTAAATCCTTAAGCACAATATCAGAATCGTTCATCATTGCCTCGAGCAAATCCGTCATCTGATATGTAATGCTTTCAAGAACGGCACGGCAAACATGCTTTTTATTTACGCCTCTTGTAAGTCCTATCATAACGCCTCTGGCGTACATATCCCAATATGGCGCACCCAAGCCTGTAAAGGCAGGAACAAAGTAAAGACCGTTTGAATCCTCAACCGCCGCCGCAAGCTCGTCACATTCGGGAGCGGATTGAATGAGTCCAAGCTCGTCACGAAGCCATTTGATAACTGAGCCTGCGTTGAAGGCAGAGCCCTCAAGGGAATATGTGATTTTGTCGCCTATACCCCAGGCGATGCCCGAAAGCAGATTTGAGCGTGAATTAACTCGCTTTTCGCCTGTATTCATCAGCAGGAAGCAGCCTGTGCCGTAGGTGTTTTTAGCCTGACCTACCTGGAAACAGCCCTGACCGAAAAGAGCGCCGGGCTGGTCGCCGATAGCTCCTGCAATAGGAACTCCTGCAATATCCTCTATACCTGTTATCTTCGCAGTCTCTCCGTAAATACAGCTTGATGGCTTAACCTCGGGAAGCATACACATAGGTATTCCCAATTTTTCGCAAAGGAATTCATCCCAGCAAAGCCTGTCAATATCAAACAGCATTGTTCTGCAGGCGTTTGAATAGTCGGTTACATGCACCTTGCCGTCGGTTAAATTCCAAATAAGCCAAGTGTCGATGGTGCCGAAAAGCAGCTCTCCTTTTTCTGCTCTTTCTCTGGCGCCCTCAACATTGTCAAGTATCCATTTAATTTTTGTACCGCTGAAATATGCGTCAATCAAAAGGCCTGTGGTCTGCTTAACATAATCGCTTAAGCCCTGTGCCTTAAGCTCCTCGCAGGTGTCGGCGGTTCTTCTGCATTGCCATACAATAGCGTTGTAAACAGGTTTGCCCGTCTTTTTGTCCCATACTACAGTAGTTTCGCGCTGATTGGTAATTCCTATTCCCGCAATATCCTTTGGGTCAACCTTTCCTTGACGGAGACATGTGAGAATTGCTCTAACCTGTGAAAACAGTATTTCCATAGGGTCATGCTCAACCCAGCCGTGCTCAGGATAATATTGTGTAAATTCATTTTGCGCCTTTGCAACAATGTTACCCCTTTTATCAAAGATAATGGCACGGGAGGAGGTGGTACCCTGGTCAAGCGCCATAATGTATTTTTCAGCCATAGCGTTTACCCCTCTCTTGTGTTTGACTGTTATGAAATACAACTTGTTTTGTTATTTTTTATATGCTTATTATAACCGCTTTACGCAATAATAAAAAGCAGGCCTTGCCTGCTTTTATTTTACTTTATTTATTTTTTTATGTCAACAATACACTTGTAAATAATATACACTATCTGTTATTTGTACTATATTTATATGTTGTTTTCAACATAGGAAAGAATGTCATTAACAGTTTCCATTTTTTCTACTATTTCGTCGGGAACTTCAATTCCGAACTCATCCTCAACCGACATAACAATATCAATAGCATCAAGACTGTCTGCACCTAAATCCTCAACAATAAGGCTTTCGGGAGTAATACTGTTTTCATCAATATCAAGCTGTTCTGCAAGAATTACCTTGATTTTATCAAATACCATAATAATTCACCTCAAAAAGTAGTTGTTAATATTAATTAGTTATGTTATTATCATATTATATAATTCATATTCAAATGTCAATAAAAAAATATAGCAAGAGGAAATATTTTATGAAAAATTTCGGTTTAATAGGATATCCCTTGGGTCATTCAATGTCGCCGCTTATACATACGGAGCTTTTTAAGCTTAATAATATCGATGCTTCTTATACTCTTAAGGAGATAAATCCCGACTGCTTTGCCGATGGCTTAAGGTCGCTTGAAGGCTTTTGCGGATACAATGTTACTATTCCCCACAAAACAGGCATAATTCCTTATCTCGACAGCCTTTCAGACAGAGCCGAGCTTTTCGGAGCCGTTAATACCGTTGAAAATAAGGACGGCAAACTTGTGGGCCACAATACCGATTGCTACGGATTTCTGCGCGCTCTTGAGTCAGCAGGAATTACCTTGGGCGGTAATGTGCTCCTTTGCGGCAGCGGCGGAGTTTCAAGGATGTTTGCCTTTGAAAGCGTACTTGCAGGAGCAGACCTTACCATTGCCGTAAGGGATGCAGACCTGAATGCCGCAAACCGGATTAAAAAAGAAATAAACGAAAAGCTGGGCAAGGACGCCGCCGTTACAACTCTTGACAGAGTAACGGGGGAGTACGATCTTCTTATTAACGGTACGCCTGTGGGAATGTCGCCTAATGTTGACGCATGCGTTTTGCCTGAGGAAAAGGTGCTTGCCTGTAAGGCGGTGTTTGACGCCGTTTATAATCCTTTAAAAACAAAGCTTATAAGCATTGCCGAAAGAGGCGGACTGAAATATTCAAACGGTTTGCCTATGCTTGTTTGGCAGGCGGCAGTTGCGCAGGAGATATGGTTTGGCGTAAAATTCACCGCTCGGCAGATTAAGGAAGTTCTTAAAATTACGGAAAGAGAGCTGGAAAAATAATGAACAATATTATACTTTGCGGCTTTATGGGAAGCGGAAAAACTACGGTAGGCACAGAGCTTGCTAAAATTATGGGCAGAAAATTTGTAGATACCGACGAGCTTATTGAAAAGGAGCAGGGCGTATCAATCAAAGCAATTTTCGCCGCAAGAGGCGAGGATTATTTTCGCGACTTGGAATACGAATGTTGTAAAAGGGTTGCCGATATGAAAAACTGCGTTGTATCAACCGGAGGCGGAGCGTTGACCTTTCAGCGAAATGTTGACTCTCTTAAAAAGGGCGGAAAAATTGTTTTTCTTGACGCAAGCTTCGGTGTTATTTGCGACCGTATAGGAAATTCAAAAACCCGTCCGCTTTTTCAAAATATTGACGAGGCTAAAAGGCTTTATGACGAAAGGCGTTCAAAATATGCCGCCGCCGCAGACTACATAATTGACGGTGATATGTCTGCAAGAAAAACAGCCCTTGAAATTGCACAGATATTTAAGTAACCTGCTTATTAATATTTATGATTTCATTTTTTCGTTAAAATTGATACAATATATAGTTGTTGAAAAATAAAAGCTGTTGTGCTATAATGTGTAGGCTACAAAACATAATACGGCTTTTATTATGAGGTGTGAAATGAGCACAGATTCAAAGAAAGAGCTTAACCACGATGTCGAAATGTTTAAGAAGTATAAAAATTTACTTCGAGAGCTAACCGAAAAAAATGTTAAGCTTAAATACAGAAATTCCTGGCTTGGAATTTTATGGAGCTTTTTCCAACCGCTTTTAAATATGATTGTTTTGTCCGTTGTTTTCGGCGGACTTTTCGGAAAGAAAAGCGATTTAATTATCTGCTATCCCGTTTATCTTTTTACGGGCAGGCTTTTATTCAGCTTTTTTACTTCTTCAACAAAGCAGGCAATGACCTCATTCAGAAGAAATCAGGCAATTATTAAAAAGGTGTATGTACCTAAATATATGTACCCCTTGTCTTCAATATTCAGCAATTTTGTTACCTTTGCAATATCGCTTATCTGCCTTGTTTGCGTGTGGATATTCTTTAAGCTGACAGGTATTTCAGGCGGCGCCGATTTAGAGATTAACGGCTATGTTTTTCTTTGCTGGGTGCCTATGGTGCTTTTGCTTATATTCAGCACCGGCGTGGGACTGATTTTATCGGTAATCAGCGTGTATTTCAGAGATGTGGAGTATATTTGGGATGTTTTGTGCCAGCTTTTGTTTTATATGGTGCCGATACTTTATCATCTTAATACAATAAACAGAGATTGGGTAAGATTTATCATAAAGATTAATCCCTTGTACTCAATGATAGAGCTGTTTCGTCATTGCGTTTTGTACGGCCAAATGATGAGCGGAAAGCTTTTACTGTATGCGTCTGTTGTTTCTGTTGCAACCTTGATTATAGGAATTTTGTTCTTTAACAAAAAGAGCGACGATATAATTTTTCATCTGTAAAATTACTATAACGGCTGAATAACTTCAGCCGTTATTTTTTTGCCCAAAAAATAAAGCCAAACGAGTTGCTCCGTTTGGCTTTGTTCTTTAATTTGCTTTAATTAACCAAGCTCTGAGAAGTACTTGATTGTACGAACCATCTGTGATGTGTAGCTGTTCTCGTTGTCATACCAAGAAACAACCTGAACCTCGTAAAGTCCCTCACCGATAGGAAGTACCATTGTCTGTGTAGCGTCAAAGAGTGAACCGTATCTCATACCAACGATATCGGAAGAAACGATTTCGTCTGTGTTGTAGCCGAATGACTCAGTAGCCTCTGCCTTCATAGCGGCGTTGATAGCGTCAACTGTAACTTCCTTGTCTGTCTTAATAACAGCGGTAAGAATTGTTGTTGAGCCTGTTGGAGTAGGAACTCTCTGTGCAGAGCCGATAAGCTTGCCGTTAAGCTCAGGAATAACAAGACCGATTGCCTTTGCTGCGCCTGTTGAGTTAGGAACAATGTTAACAGCAGCAGCTCTTGAACGGCGAAGGTCACCCTTTCTCTGAGGACCGTCAAGTGTCATCTGGTCACCTGTGTAAGCGTGGATTGTGCACATAATACCGCTCTGAATTTCAGCATAATCGTTAAGAGCCTTTGCCATAGGAGCAAGGCAGTTTGTTGTGCATGATGCAGCAGAAATAACTGTGTCCTCTGCGGTAAGAGTATCATGGTTTACATTGTAAACGATTGTGGGAAGGTCGTTGCCTGCAGGAGCAGAAATAACAACCTTGCGAGCACCTGCCTTAATGTGAGCAGATGCCTTTTCCTTTGAGCAGTAGAAACCTGTGCACTCAAGAACAACGTCAACGTTAAGCTCGCCCCAAGGAAGCTCAGATGCGTCAGCCTTAGCATAAATCTTGATTTCT
>CALYNN010000117.1 GCA_945221685.1 uncultured Clostridia bacterium
CGACATACACGGATCAGTAATAAATTCCCTCACCGCCTATTAAGCTTTTTGCCAAAGGCAATGCTAAAAACGCCGCATTTGACAATATCATTGCGTAACGGTAAATACCACGCTCCTTAAGGCTTCTTTTCCTAAAGGTGAAAAATGACACCGCGGCGCCGAATATATGGGTAGCAAAGGCGCACAGGAAGGCAATGCCTATACCCTTTATATGCTCCTTTGAATATTCCATTGTCATAAATGTATGAATAATTGCAATAGGCAAAATCACATTAAACAAAAGGTCGATAAGCCTTTTACCGTCATGCTGCTTAAAAATTCCCACCTTATCGGTAGCAAAGCCTATGCCTGCAATGAGATATAAAATCAGCACCTGAACGCCGATTGTTTTAAGATTATCTAAAAACAAAGTCGTCTCCTAAAAAAGTTTATTTACCGCTTACAAAATTTTCATTGCGGTTTGTCAAAAGCGTTAAGGAAAATGCACCGAGGGTAATATAGCAAACCGAGGTTAAGCCGGTACCGTTAAAAAAGCCTGCAAAATTAAATACTGCATAAAAAAGGCGGGGAACAAAAATAATTACCGCCATACAAAAGCTGAATACACAGGCAACTGTAAACAAAATATCGTTGCTCCTCTTTTTGCCTTCTGCCGACAGAACAAAGCCGAACCAAAGAAAAACGAAGGCAACAAGGAAGAAAAGCTCACAGCTTGTTTCCACTCCGCTTTTTATATCGATAAACCTTGCGGTAATGGAAATGAGCCTTAAAAAAGCCCACACCGCCGGCGAAAATTGAAGCCATATAAGCTTTGACAAATCAAGGTTAACTCCCCTTGCGGTAATGCATAAAGCCGCAAAATAAACACAGCTAATCAGAGCAAAAACTCCCGAAGCGGCTATGGGTAAAAAATACTCATATTCAATCATTTTTGCGTCTTCAATATAACTGTAACAGCCGTAGGACTGATTTAAAAATTCTAAAAACAGGACTGCACCTGCCGCCGCCGAAGCATTAAAAATCTCCTTACCTGCGCCGTCGGTAAGTATGGCTTTACACCCTTTATCAGCCTTAATGCCATAGATTATGCACATTATCAGCAGCACTGCCGCTAAGGCATACACGGCATAAGACAGATTTTGACGCATTGTTACAAGACCTGTTTTTTCATCTGTATACCGCAGTAACTGAAAAAAGCGCAAAAAACAAGACGCAATTACCGTTACCGCGATTATAAGCACAGGCAATTTTGCTTTTGTTTTTTGCACCTTTAATTCTCCTTATTTCCGTAAATCATGCGTTTCTGTCGCCAAGCTCAACAAAGGTTTTAGACTTGCTGACGCTCTTATAAGCAGGGCGCATTATTTTTCCGCCCGAGGTAAGCTCCTCAAGCCGATGAGCGCACCAGCCTGCAATTCTTGCCGTTGCAAACAGCGGCGTATATAAATCCTGAGGTATTCCCAAAACCTTATAAACAAGACCGGAGTACAAATCAACATTAGCGCACATTACCTTATCAACGCCTTTAACCTCGGCAAACACCTGAGGTGTAAGAAGCTCAATATTTTCAAGGGTTTTAAATTCCTTTTCATAGCCCTTTTCGTAGGCAAGCTTTTTGGCGTTTTTCTTAAGAATAACTGCTCTGGGGTCTGACTTTGTATAAACTGCGTGGCCCATTCCGTAAATAAGTCCCGAGCCGTCGCCTGCCTCGCCCTTAAGGATTTTAACAAGATAATCCTTAACCTGAGCAGGATCGGTAGAGTCGCTTACACACTCCATAAGCTCATCCATTTGCTTTGCCACGCGCAGATTTGCACCGCCGTGACGAGGACCCTTAAGAGAGCCGAAGCCTGCAGTTATGGCGGAATATGTATCTGTTCCGCTGGAGGTCAGCACTCTTGTTGAGAAGGTGGAGTTGTTTCCTCCGCCGTGGTCTGCGTGAAGCATAAGGCAAATATCAAGAAGATGAGCCTCCTCCTGAGTAAATTTCTTATCTGCCCTGATTTGATTTAAAATGTATTCCGCCGTGGTCTGTTCCTTTCTTATTGGGTGAAGAAACATTGTTTTATTGTAAAAAGCACGGCGCTTAACCTGATATGCGCTGTTCATAATAGTAGGCATTTGGGCAATAAGCTGAAGGGACTGACGAAGAACATTGGGAATAGAGGTATCATCGGGATTTTCATCAAAGGAATAAAGCGCCATTACGCAACGCGCCATTTTGTTCATAATATCCTTTGATGCGTGCTTCATTATCATATCTTCAATAAATTCATCAGGCAGGGCACGGCACTCGGCAATAACCTCTCTTAAGCTGATAAGCTGGCTTTCCGTAGGAAGCTCGCCGAAAAGCAGAAGCCACACAACCTCCTCGTAGCCGTATCGGTTATCCTTAATACAACCGTTTACTATATCGTTAATATCATAGCCTCTGTAGGAAAGCTTGCCCTCCTTGGGGATTCTTTCGCCGTCAAGAATATAGTAGCCTTCAACGGAGCAAACTCTTGTAAGACCTGCCATTACTCCTGTGCCGTCTTCATTTCTCAGTCCGCGCTTAACATGGTATTTTTCAAAATCGGTTCTCTTTATGGAGTTATTCTTGTCAAGCTCGCTGCATAAACTTGAAAGGGCGTCCATCGAAATCGGTGAAATATAGCTTGTTGGCATATTCGTTCTCCTTTCACGGGAAGCAGTCAAAGCACTATGCAGTAAGCCTGAAAAGCAGGCGGCTTTGGCTCCCGAGCATTAGTAATAGCTGTAATAACAATTAACAGTTTAAAAAATATCAAGATTATTAAAACTGTTATATCAAATTATTATACATAAAAAGCAAAATAAAGTCAAGGAGCTGAGAATTTGAAAAAGCATATAATAACCTTTGCCGTGGTTTTTGCTCTTACGGTAATTATTCCCATAGCTGTTTGCATTATTTACGAAAAAACGGCAGGCGGCAGTGAGGCACTTGATATTTTCGGAAGAAGCAGTCAGGCGCTTATCAGTATCGTTGAGAATTATTGCTGAGCTTTTTGAACTCTACCTTTGCAGAGGGTGCAAATTTTACGCCGGAGTAGTAATCCTTCCAATTTTCCTGACAGGCATCGTAGGTTTGAGGCAAATCTCTTGCAACGCAGTCGCCTATTCGCAAGCAGTCGCTTCCTGCGCTTCGGCAGGCGTAAAAGGCTTTGGAGCAACGGCTTACAAGCTCCTTCCGAGCGTCCTCTTTAATCCTTTCAAGATCGGCTTTTTCAAGCATGGTAGTCGATCCCTTTTCTATTTCGTTAATCACCACCGAGGCTTTTATTCTCGAATAAAAAACGATGCTTGAATTTTCAACACCCGTATGATTTTTTACACTTATGTTTGAAAACTCAACGCCGATTTTGCCCAGCCTGCTGTCGTTAAACTCAACAGACAGTCGTTTTGTTAAATCCTTTAAAATCAAAAATCCCGATGCTTCCTCGTCGTTAAGAATACAGGCAAGCTTATCACCGTTAAAAATTCCTATGCCTGCCGTTTGTACGCTTTTGTCTTTCTCATCAGGCTTCAGAACAGGTAAATAAAGGTCGCTTGTTTTATCGGCGTACAAATTCAAAGCCTCGCCGGTGGTAATGTACGCGCTCACTCCCGCTTCCTCACCTGTTTTCATAAGATACAGCATATTTTCACCGGGTACCCTGCTGTCATTTTCCTTGCTTTCCAAAATTTTTTTCGCTTCGCCCTGCGACATACAAATGGCAACATCGCTTCTTGAGTCGGTTGCTCTGACAAAATAATCCATATTGTCCTTAATGGCATTTTCAGCGGTACTGCGGCTTAAAACAATAATTTTTGTCTGCCCGAAGAAAAGGTCCTTTGAAAGCTTTTTTGGCATCAACGAAACAGCGTCAACAATAGAGTCTCCCTTATTCGACACATTAAGAGTCATATTGCCGCTGGGTGCCTCTCCGTTGCTGGCACTTTTGCCTGCATTCAGCGTTTGCACCGTTAGCTCAACGCTGCCCTTATCCTCTGCGGTATCAACTGCCATTCCCTCAACTACCGCAATATCCTTAAGATTAACGGCGTTCATACAACCGCTCATCATCATTGATACCGACGCGGTTAACGCGATGATTTTACATATTGCCGATGCTTTCATTACTGCTGCTCCTTTTTTTGAAAATCAATACTGCCGCAGGAATTACAAAGCAAAAGGCGGCAAAGGAAATAACAACCGGAAGCATGGAAACATTTCCGGACTGAAAAATTTTTGAAATAATCATAGCGGCGGCAAAGGAACCCACAGCAGAAATTATTGCAGAATTTTTTTGACTGATTTTGCCAAATGAAACCGATGAGCAATAAACAAGCAATGCCGCCTTAACAAACACGCCCAATATCCAAAATGATATATGAAGCACATCAATACGCTCAAAGCCGCCGGGCTTTGCCTGCTGAAACAGAAAGTAAAGAGGAAAGGATTGCTGTGCCGCGTATTCACCCATAACCGCAACGGCAAACAAAAACAGCAAAGCAATAACCGTAAACACGCAGACAATTGAACAACCAAGCTGCTTTACCGCTATGCCGTTAACCTTTTCGGACAGGCACAGAAACAGAGCAAGCTCGCTGGTGGAGGCAGTCATTATGAAAATATTTGTTACAATATTTTTTGTGCTTGACGAAATAATCGGATATAAATTAAGCTCGTTATAATTTTTTACATTGCTGGCAAGAACGGTAACGATAGCTATTGCAAGCAAAACAAAGGCAAAGGATGAAAAGCGCGACAGCGCCTCTATTCCCACATATGCGCCGTAGAAGGCACAAAAGGAAACAAGAAGCATAAACACCCAAGCGTTAGCATTTGGATTAAGCATCGTTGACGCAAAATAGGAAAATCGGCTTATATTAAGTCCTGCAAGAAAAATAAAATATATTCCGTAAAGCACCCTGAGCCATCCGACATCAAACGGATTTTTCCCCTTCTTTACGCACAGAACAACGGGAATACACAAAAGCGAAGCAATAAGCATTGCGCCTAAAACGCTTATAACCATATCCGTTCTTATAACACCTGTTGTAACGGACTGAGTAGTAGTCATGCTTACAACAAGACGGCTGATAAACAGCATAAAGAACACTGACGACGGCGGAATTTTATTTCTCTGTGCCCGAATCAACATCAACACCCCTGAAATTGCTTACTCTTACCTTGCGCTTTGAAAGCTTTTTCCAATTTTCTCTGTAAAAAATATCACCGAGAGATTTTTTATCAAGCGGAGAAATCGGCGAGGACATAGGAACTCCAAAAGGATTCAGAGCGCATATATTTACGAAAACAAGTCCTGCTCCAAGCACTATTCCGTACATACCGAACAGACCGCCCACTATAATAAATACAAACCGCAAAACCGCCACGCTCTCATAAATGGAGTACACAACATAC
>CALYNN010000118.1 GCA_945221685.1 uncultured Clostridia bacterium
ATTTCGGGGAAGCTTTCATCAAATAATGCAAAGCAATATTGCGAAAGGTGAGGAATGTTTGAACGGTAGGGAAGAATTTTTGCACCTGCCGGCATAATGTGGTCGGTTGTGATATTGTCGCCGACCTTAAGAACTGCCTTGGCGGTAATGCTTTCGGGAAGCGGCTCTGTTTTCGGGAAAGGCTTAATGTTAGGTCCTCTGAGCACCTCAACGCTGTCAGCCTCCTCCGGTGAAGCGGGAGCCTCGATCATATTGTCGTTAATAATGAATTTTTCGGGCATTGTGATTTCGGGTGCGTCGCCAAGCTCACGGGGGTCGGTAAGGTAACCCGTAAGGGCGGAAGCCGCCGCAACCTCAGGTGATACAAGGTAAATTCCTGCGTCCTTTGTTCCCGAACGGCCTTCAAAGTTTCTGTTAAATGTACGAAGGGATACGCCGGCGGAATTTGGTGACTGACCCATACCAATGCAAGGACCGCAGGCAGACTCAAGAATTCTTGCGCCTGCGTTTATCATATCTGAAAGGGCACCGTTTAACGCAAGCATATTAAGCACCTGCTTTGAGCCGGGAGCAATACAAAGAGATACCGTTGGGCAAACTGTTTTGCCTTTAAGGATTGCCGCAACCTTCATCATATCAACATAAGAGGAATTTGTGCAGGATCCGATTGCTACCTGGTCAACCTTGATTTTGCCGATTTCGTCGGTGGTTTTAACCTTGTCGGGCATATGAGGGCAAGCCGCCATGGGAGTAAGTGAGCAAAGGTCAATGTTTATAACCTCGTCATACTCTGCGTCAGCATCGGGCTGAATTTCCGTCCAGTCAGCCTCACGACCCTGCGCCTTAAGAAATGCAAGGGTGATTTCGTCCGACGGGAAAATAGATGTTGTTGCACCAAGCTCTGCACCCATATTGGTTATTGTGGCTCTTTCCGGAACAGAAAGGGTTTTTACGCCTTCGCCGCCGTATTCAATAATTTTGCCTACGCCGCCCTTAACGCTCATTATTCTTAATACCTCAAGAATAACATCCTTAGCGGATACCCAAGGCTTAAGGTAACCTGTCAGGTTAATTCTTGTCATTTTCGGCATGGGAATGTAGTATGTTCCGCCTCCCATTGCAACGGCAACATCAAGTCCTCCTGCTCCCATTGCAAGCATACAGATTCCGCCGCCTGTGGGAGTATGGCTGTCGGAGCCGATTAAGGTCTTGCCGGGAATACCAAATCTTTCGAGGTGTACCTGGTGGCAAATTCCGTTGCCGGGACGGCTGAAATAAATGCCGTGCTTTTTTGTAACTGTTTGAATATATCTGTGGTCATCTGCGTTTTCAAAGCCTGTCTGTAAGGTGTTGTGGTCAATGTATGCAACCGATTTTTCGGTTTTTACTCTGTCAACACCCATAGCTTCAAATTCAAGATAAGCCATTGTTCCTGTTGCGTCCTGAGTAAGAGTTTGGTCTATTTTAAGACCGATTTCTTTACCGGGAATCATTTCACCTTCGACAAGGTGAGATTTAATTAATTTTTGAGCTAATGTAAGTCCCATTGATAAAAAAACCTCCTAATTGTTCATAATTTTATCAAACATTATTCTATTACAAAATAATTGCTCTGTCAATTACAAAACTGTGACAAAAAAGTAAATTATACTGATTATAATTATTAAACATTATATTACAAAAAAATATGGCACATATTGTTGCAAATACAACTGTATTATGATAAAATAATTTATAATCCTGTGCCTTCGTGAAATAATAACACTTGAGGTGTTTTTATGAACGAGCAGGCAAAAATAAATAAGCAAAATAACGATGAACAGGAAAATGAGCAGGAAAATTCCTCTCCGGAGGTAAGCAGTACCTCTGATTTTGAAACAGGCTCCATTACCGTTTCAAAGGACGGGCATTTTATTCACTGCTTAACTATTATCGGTCAAATCGAAGGGCACTATATATTACCCAGCCAAAATAAAACAACTAAGTATGAGCATGTTATTCCTCAGCTTGTTGCTATTGAGGAAAGCAAAGAAATTGAAGGACTTCTGATTATTCTTAATACAGTCGGCGGAGATGTTGAAGCAGGTCTTGCCATTGCTGAGCTACTTTCAACAATGACCACTCCGACTGCCTCATTAGTCCTCGGCGGAGGCCATTCAATCGGCGTTCCGTTGGCGGTCAGCTGTAAAAAAAGCTTTATCGTCCCAAGTGCAACCATGACCGTTCACCCGGTAAGAATGAACGGACTTGTTTTGGGAGTTCCCCAAACTCTTTCGTATTTTGAAAAAATGCAGGACAGAATTGTAAATTTCGTTGCTAATAATTCAAAAATAAGTGCAAGTGATTTTAGAAAGCTTATGATGAAAACAGGGGAGCTTGTTATGGATGTTGGGACTGTGCTTGACGGCGAGGGCGCTGTTGAAGCAGGACTTATTGATGAGCTTGGTGGCTTAAGTAACGCACTTGATTTTTTAAACTGCGCAATTGAGAGTGATAATGATGCTATACACCGTGATTAATGAATGTGATGTTTTTTATACTCCTGTTCAGGCGAAAAATGAAATTCGTTCAAGTAATCCGTACGACTATATAAGAACGGGTTACTATCTTGATAATGCTTCTCTTTTCGGAGGAAAAAATAATGTCGATTTTAACTGCAATATTTCAGGCAATAGGGCAGGCGCTCGCCTGGGTGCTGCCCATTTCGGAATCGGGGCACAGCGCAATATTCCATAACTTTTCCGGCAGATTAACAAATGCCTGTTCTCAACTTACAGGCGTAATACATATAGGCATTGCAATCGGTATTTTTGTTGCCTTTTTTAAATTCTTTATTACGATTTTTAAATCCTTTTTCGGCGGAGTCGGAGAGCTTTTTCATAGAAATTTGGATATTAAAAAGCCCACTCCGGCAAGAAGATTTGTTTTTATGACAATTCTTTCCTTTGCCGTGCTTATTCTTTATGTTATCCCAACGGGAAAATACGGCAATCTGTTCCTTCTTTTGCACAGTAATACATATAGCTACAGCCTTTTCAGTGTAGGTCTGTGCTTTGCGCTGACAGGCTTGATTATGATAATTGCCGTTATTAGAATGAATAAAAGAGTTAAACAGCCGCCCGACGCGGTGCAGGCGCTTGTTATCGGTCTGGTTGCAATGCTGGCAATTCCAACCGGAGGGTGTTCCTTAATAGCCGGAGTTTTTTGCGCGTGTATATTTATGGGAATGAATAGGGGAGTCGCGCTGAAATATGCTATGGTTATGTCCTTTATGGTTCTTTTAACAGGAGGAGTAACCGAGCTGTTTATTGCCGTTACAAAGGTTTCGGTTGTCAGTGCAATAATAGCTCTTGTGCTTTCAGCCGCCGTAGCCTTTGTTGCTGCACGCGTGTTAAATAACATTATCAAAAAAGGTTGGCTCAACTATGTAGCTTATTATGATATTACAATAGGCTTAATTTGTATTGTTATAGGAATTTTTCAAACAGTTATGAAATAAGAGGTCGTTATGGCAAATAAGAAAACAAATCAAAGCAGTAAAAAAACAACAAATAACAGTAAAAGCACAAATGTAAAAAGCAATGCCAAGGCAGAAAGCCGAACCGTTTCTTTTTGGGGAAATGACGATGTTAAGAGAATAGGCTCAATAATTGTATTTGCACTGTCTGTTCTCTTTTTCTTCCTTGCGTTAATTCCGGGGCAGGGCGTATGGAATGTGCTTCATATTTTTTATGTGGGCGTATTTGGCGTTTTTGCGGCTCTGCTAATGCCGCTGTTGACGATAATTGTTTTGCTGATTTTTTCCTTTTCGGGTGCGGAGGTTCCAAAGCTTGCCGCAAAGCTTACCGAAACGGTTGTTATGATATTTCTCGTTTCTGCACTTGTACATATATTCGGCCATACAACCGGCGGTGAGTTTAAAAACGAAATAATTGATGCGTACAATAACGCAACCGAAACATTTAACGGCGGCTTTATCGGTGCGGCTTTAGGTTGGGTTTTGCTGACTATGGGCAAGGCGCCTGCAAGTCTTATTGCCGTTTTACTGATATTTATTGACTTTATGCTCTTAACCGGATTGACTATTAATCAGTTTGTTTCAGGTGCGGCAAAGCCTGCAAAGGCAACTGTTGATAAGGTAGTTCCTGTTATTGAAGAAAAAAGAATGCGCCGCAAAATGAATAAGGATAATATTGATGTTCCTCTTGACGACGAGCCGCCTAAAAGCAAAAAAGAAAGAAAGAAAAAGGACGACGATGAAATACTTGAAAGTGTGCCAAAGGATATTATTGACGAAATAAATGCGGCAACCGAGAGAAACAGAAAAGCCCGCCAAAGCAAGGAAAACAATAGCGAAGAGGTTAAGGAAAAGACTATTGATGAAATAGTAAAAAATGCTTCTGAGGAGGGTGAAAGCAGTAAAAAAGCCAAAGCCGAAAACACAGATGAATTCACTGTAAGCAAGGAAGAAATGGAAGCTACGGTGGCTGATTACAAAATTCCTCCCGTAGATATTTTGAAGCCTGTTAAAAAGAAATCTACAAAGGATATAAGCGGCGAGCTTAAGGAAAATGCTCAAAGGCTTATTGAAACTCTTAATTCCTTTAATGTTGAGGCAACAATAACAGATATATCAAGAGGACCTACCGTAACACGATATGAGCTTAAGCCGGCAGCAGGTATAAGAATTTCAAAAATTACAAACCTTGCAGACGATATTGCCTTAAACCTTGCGGCAACACATGTAAGAATAGAAGCGCCTATTCCCGGAAAAGCGGCTGTTGGCATTGAGGTACCGAATAATATAAGAAATTCCGTTTCAATGCGCGAGCTTGTAGATACCCCCGAGTTTGAACAGCAGGAATCAAAGCTGTCTGCCGGAATAGGTAAGGATATTGCAGGCAAGTGCGTGTTCTGCGATATTGCCAAAATGCCTCATCTGCTTATTGCAGGTACTACCGGTTCGGGTAAGTCTGTTTGTATGAATTCAATTATTGTTTCAATTCTTTACAGAGCAAAGCCTGATGAGGTTAAGTTTTTGATGATTGACCCAAAAACCGTTGAGTTTTCAAAATATTCGGGAATTCCGCATCTTCTTGTTCCTGTTGTAACAGAGCCGAGAAAGGCGGCAGGTGCATTAGGTTGGGCAGTTTCCGAAATGATTCAGCGTTACCAAAGGCTTTCTCAGGCAGGTGTTCGTGATATTGAGGGATTTAATAAATATGTTCAAAAGCATCCCGAAATGGAGCAAATGCCTAAAATATGCATCTTTATAGACTGTCTCTTATACACATCTGACGCTGCCGACGATCTTACGCGTGTAG
>CALYNN010000119.1 GCA_945221685.1 uncultured Clostridia bacterium
CGGCACGCGGTTTTGGAGACCGCTGCTCTACCAACTGAGCTATACCCCTAAATATATGGTGGGCCATCAGGGACTCGAACCCCGGACCGACCGGTTATGAGCCGGTGGCTCTAACCAACTGAGCTAATGGCCCTCGCTGCCGCTTTACAAACTTATATGAACTTTGCGACTTTGATATAATACCACCAAAAATGGTGAATGTCAATACTTATTTTATAAACATTATTGAAGCGGCAATAAGATACTGACCGGCGTAATAAAGAAAATGATTTATAAACAAATGGTGCTTTTTATCTTTGCCTCTGCCAAAAAAGGTATTTGAAAGAACTGCGTCGGAAAGCAGGAACAAAAGCGAGCCGACAGCCATTAAAACATAGCCCTTTTCAAAGCTGCTGACGATCATAGCCGTGGCAGACATAACGGTAGTCATTGCAAGAAAAGCAACATACACCGCTACAATCCTTCTGTACGCGCCGTAGTGTACTTTCATAAGATTTGCGGAAAGAACTGTTAAAACGCCTATAACAGCCGATACAACTGCGCCTAAAAGCACTATCCACCATTTTAGCTTAATGCTGTAAACGATTGCAGCAATATAAAAAATATGTCCTACAAGAAAGAAAATAAACCCTCCTTTTAAATACACCCTTTCGTCCTTTTTGTATATCCCCTTAAGGTCAAGCAATATATCTCCCACAAGGCCGAGTGCACCGCCCATAATAATAAGCGAGCCGTATGTGCGGGCATTAACATTATCAATAAGTGCAAAAACAGCCGTCAGCAAATAGCAAAGGCTTGAAACAGATTTAAAAAGTAAATTCTTGATACTAAAGCCTAATCTTCTTTGATAGCAAAAAACAAGCGACACGACTACGCCGACGCTGAGTACAATATAATACATCATTTTGAAATCTCCCCTTTTTTCAAAAGCATTTTAAATTTTTTCTGTTTAGACAAGTATATCACAACCAAGGGTATATCTGCAAGCAACCAAGCAGCAGGTCCCGCATAACAAACTGCACTGAATCCTATAAAAGGCTTTAAAACAAGTGCCACTGCAAGTCTTCCGAAAAGCTCCCCTGCTCCCGCAATGGTATTAGCATAGGTAAATCCCAATCCCTGCAAGGTATTTCTGAAGACGAAAAGAACAGCAACAAGACTGTAGCACTGCGCAATTGCAATAAGATAACGCTTTGCGGCATACATAATATCGGCATTATATTCCGTCATAAACAGCTTTACAACCGAAGGACCTATACATACCAAAATTAAGCTGCATACAATTGACACCAAAACATCAAGAATAAATATTTTCTTTACGCTTTTAATTATTCTATCATAATTTCCTGCGCCGTAATTTTGTGAAACAAAGGTCATTGTTCCTACGCCCAAGCCCGACATAGGAATATTGGTAAGCTGTTCTACCCTGCCTGCTGCAGTAAAGCCTGCAATAACATTTGAGCCAAAGCTATTTACGGCTGTTTGCAGAGCCATTGAGCCTATTGAGGTAATAGTAAACTGCAGAGATATAGGGATACCGAGCTTTAGCTGAGTCATTGAAGCCTTTGCGTTAAGCTTAAAATCAGTCAGAGATATTTTAAAAGCTTTGTTAAATTTTATAATATAGATACCTGAAAGTACTGCGGCGGTAAGCTGAGATATAAAGGTTGCCCAAGCGGCTCCCGTAACTCCCCACCTGAAGCATCCGACAAAAAGTAAATCAAGAAAAAGGTTAACAACAACGCTTGCAATCAAAAAATACAGTGGCTTTTTACTCTCGCCAACTGCCCTTGAAAGAGCGTTGAAATTGTTAAGTGACATTTGTATAGGTACACCGTAGTAAAGTATATTTACATACGAAGCAGAAATATCAATAATATCTTCGGGTGTATCAATAAGTCGAAGCAATGGCCGCGACAGGATATGAGCAACAACGGCAATAATAACGCCTATCAGTAACGAAAGAGAAATACTGTTAGCGGCGAATTTATTCATTTTCTTACTGTCTGCTGCGCCGAAGCCTTGTGCTACCGGTATAGTAAATCCGGAGGTTAATCCCAGCGCCGCACCTATGATAAAGCTGTTAATAGAGCCAACATTGCCTACTGCGGCAAGAGCGTCGGTTCCAACAAATCTTCCAACAATAATATTATCTACAAGGTTATAGTTATACTGAAGCATAGAGCTTGCCATTATGGGCAGAGCGAATATTATAATGCTCTTTACAGGATTGCCCGTCAGCAAATCGTTTTTAGTTTTTACCATTCTATGTAAGACCTCAATAAAGAGTTAAGTAAATAAGTTTTATTTAATAATATATCTATATAGCATTATAGTCAATATAAAAATGAATTTTATTATTCAATCAAGTTCAAGAGTATAAAATTTTGTCTTGAAGGTTTGACTGCCGTCTGTTTTTGAATATTCGCCGTAATGGTGAAATTTCAGTCCGCACTTTTCCATAACCTTGCCGGAGCGAGGATTATCTATAGCGTGGCATGAACAGATTTTATTAACGCCTAATTCAGTATGCACAAATCCAATTATTGCCTGCATAGCTTCGGTGCAATAGCCCTTATGCCAATAATCATAGTGCAGATTATACCCCATGCCCCAATAGCCCTGCATTTTATCATTTGGACCGATACCGCCTGTACCGATAACCTTATTCTCTTTCTTTAAAACAAACGCCCAGTTCCATTCCTTTTCATCTACAAGCGTTGATTTAATCCACTCAATAGTTTGACTAATATCTGTTACAGTTGGATACGACATAAACTTCGTTACTCGTTCATCACTGTTCCAAGAAAAGCAAGCCTCGGCGTCATCAAGTGTAATCGGTCTTAATATTAATCTTTCTGTTTCTAAAATCGGTTCCTTTTGTTTTTTCATATTTTCATCTCCTGATAAATTTTTTAATTCTACTAAAGTCAAACTCAAATACCATATTAGGACTTGACTTGGGCTTAACCTTTTTTCTCATAATATCAATATTATGCGGTACAAGCTCAATCGCCGTTACATCATATCCCATATCTGCAAGCGCCAATGAATATCTGCCTGTACCTGTACCTATATCAAGCCAAGAGCTTCCGTCGGCGGCAACGCCTAATTGACGCAGTCTTTCATAAAGCTCTTTTGGGTAAATATCTCTGTATCTTGCATAAGCACTGCTTGTAAGCCCCCAATCAAACGCTTTACCGTTATCAATATTTTTAAATTTTAACATATCTAAATCCTCCGTTTTTATTCAGTAAATAAAAAAGCACCGACGAGCCTTTTAGGTTCATCAGTGCTACAAGTGAAAAAACTATAGTAGAGCTTTTCAACTCAATCCCCAATGAACCCACGGCGAATAAGCCCATGCAAAAAGCATAGGCTGCGGCTGTGAGAGCATATGGGATTTTGAGTTGAAATTAAACATTTTTATACACCTCAATTTTTATCACGATAACATATTTGTGAAATTATGTCAAATAAAAAAATAAAAATTGATTTTTAGCTTCTGCTGATTTTAAGCAAATCATAAACATACTGCATATTGTCAAGAGGAATGAAGGTGTGAGCCTTTATCATTTTTGCTATTTTGTCGGCAGAAGCCCACATAGCATCGCAGGTTTCGTTTTCCTGTAATGTAATTTCATTTATACTGCAATTATGGTTAAACACCCAAACATCGCAAAAATCACGATAAACGCTCCTTTTAATTGATTTATAAAGAGAACCCTTTGAACTGTCGAGGGTAATGCCAAGCTCCTCTCTGACCTCACGCAATGCGGCAGAAAGACTATCCTCACCTGCCAAAGCAGAGCCGCCGTTGCACTCCCACAAAAGCGGAAAATGCTTATTAGGCGTTCTTTTTGAGATAAGCCATTGACCTTCATCATTATGTATCCAAATATGTACGACAAGGTGATATTCGTTTTCACTGCGGGGATGCTCGCTTCTTAAAATAGTTTTGCCTGTTTTGTTTCTGTTTTCATCGTATATATCCCAAATTTCCGTCATTTTTTATTCACCTATTTTAATTCTCTCTTGTTATTATCAGCTTCAAATTTCTGTCAGCCCTATTAATTTCATCCTTAATAAACTGCGGATACAGCACAATATTATCCAAGCTATCAATATCAAGCCATTCATAAGTATTTATTCTGTTGTCTTCTTTTATTTCAAAAATAGTTTCATGACGATTAAAGTCGGTATTGGTAATATCAACAAAATAATACACACCTATTTCGTGGAATCTGCGTCCGTTATCCGTAAAAAAGCACTCATTAATCCAAAGAGGTTTGCAATCGGTTATTGCTATGCCCAACTCTTCCTTAATTTCACGAACAAGTGCATCATCTGTTGATTCATCAAACATTACCCTACCGCCCACTAAATAATAGGAATTATCGGAATTATTCCTTTGCGCAAGAAGCTTATTATCCTTTACTATTACAGCGGCAACCCTATGATTAAAAATGCCTAAATTCGTTTTTAAGGTTAAGTCAAGAGATTTATTATTACTTAGTTCTTCGATATATCTATCTGCATCATTATGCGAATGAAAGGTAATAACATTACTGTTGTATTTATCAAAAAGCCCAGTAATTTTAGGCTTAACCTCTAAATTGAAATTTTTGATAAAATCTATCAACTCATCGTTTGACGGTAGCTGACAGGGCATTTCAGGTCTGTTGCCTTCTCTGTTTTTTGCACCTTCAATGCAAATTTCTGTTGGCAAATCAAAAAAGAATACAATATCTGCCTGAGATATTCTTAACTCTAATGTTCTTTTAAAATTGCCTTCAATAATATAGCTTTCTTTTTTCAATATTTCCTTTTGCTTTTTAATCAGCCTTTGCCTGCTGATATGAGTACAATCCTCTTTCCAATAAATAGCATCCAAATGAAACAGTTCAATTCCTGTAACATTATGCAGTTTACGGCTAAAGGTGCTTTTTCCTGCACCCGGGCATCCTATTACGATAATTTTTTTGTAACTAAAGTCTGTCATAAATTTTCCTCCTAATAATTTTTAAGCGAAAAAAAAACCGAACACATTGGGCAGTAAGGATTTTTCACCAGTGCCACTGTGTTCGGAATGTAAACAGTGTATTAATCGGTCACAGCCGATTTGTATAATAAAAAATATCACAATAAAATCACTATGTCAAGAAAAAAATAAATACGCAAGCATAAAAAAAGTAAGAAAAAAGAATCGCCTCTTGCAAAAGCAAGAGGCGAAGGTGTCGGCATTACCTATTTTCCCGGGAGGCTGCCCTCCAAGTATTTTCGGCACAAA